>CANJYC010000142.1 GCA_947478985.1 Acidobacteriota bacterium
CCAGCCAGCTGATCGAGCAGCTCCTCGCGCAGGAGCAGCGTGACGGCGTGGCGATGGCGGGTCTGTTTTCCCAGATCGGCGAGGACTACTACCGGCGGCTCGGTTTCTCGCTCGTGCCGCTCACCGAGGTGGACGTCGAGGTTACGGTCACGAAGAAAGGCTCGCCTGCGATGCTCGTGCGCGCCGGTGACGAGCGCGACCTGCCCGAACTGGCGAAGATGCACGTTATCCGCTCGGAATCCGCACCCTTCTCGCTGCACCGAGATCCGGCGCTGATCCATTACGCCATCAGCAAGAAGCGGATGCAGGCCGGGCTGGGCCCGACAGGGTTACGGCAGATGGAGTTCTTCGTGGCTGAGGAGGGCGCGTCGGCGGTGGCCTACGTGGTGCTGACGGTCAGCAAGGGCGGCTGGACACTCGAGGAGGCGGGCGATCGGGACCCGGCTGGGGCGCGTCTGGGGGCGATGCTGCAGGTGCTCATTGCCCGCGAACCGTCGCACACCACGCCGCGCATCCGCGCGTGGTGGCCGCCGTCATTCGCGGTCCCGCCGCAGCTGCGCCTGACGGCGCCGGTTGCCGCACGCGATCGGTTCATGGTGCGTGCCTTAGGCGACCTGCCGATGCCGACGGCCCCTGACGACGCCTTCTACTGGCGGAGTGACTACTTCTAACGTTCGACGAGTTTCAGATCGAGCGCTTTACTCTCGCCGGACCCGAGGCTGAAAGGGGTCGCGTGTTCCCGGATCTGTTCCAGGAATCGAGGGTCGCTCCCTTCACCCTCCTCGAGGTAGTCCACGGCGACCGCGAGGTAGTGTGCCTCCGGCGGCAGCGCCAGAATCTTGAAGAGTCCCTGCTGGTCCGGGCGTCCCGCGCGAAGGTAGCGCGACGGGAAGGCCCACTTGTCACGGTCGTCCGGAAACACCACAACCGTGTAGTCGTGCGCCACCGCGCTCCCGCTGGTCACCGTGCCGCTGAGGGCCGTCACGCGATCGGTCACCACCACGCGTGCGCCGCGTAGATCCTGGTTGCCCGCGAAATCGAGCACCTTGTCGGTGATGTCGCTGCCGTTCAGCGTGATCGCGTCGAGCATCCACGCCGACGGCAGGCCGGTGACGCGTATCGCGCGCGGGCCCAGTAGTCCCGTCAGGCTGAACGCGCCGCCGGCGTCGAGGCGTGCCGACTGCGTGCCGATGCCGCGCGTCTGTGGGACGGCTTGTGTGGTGATCTGAATGGCGGACAACGGCAGGGCCGCGGTGCTCTCGGGCGCAGCCGTCACTGTACCGCTCAGCGTGGCCCCCTTGCTCGTCACCACGTAGACGCCGGTCACGTCCTCCGCGCCGACCGTCAGCGGTATGGAGGCGATCTCTCCGGTGTCAGTGCCGCCTCCGCCACCCCGTCCGCCGCCGCGTCCGAATCCCTGCGGCCGCGATGTGACCGTCAGCGTGTACGAGCCTGGCGCGACGTTGGTCAGGATGAACGTACCATCGGACCTGATGTTGCCGCCCGCACCGGGCGCAATGAGATCACCAGCGCCATCAGCAGGACCGAGGATCGTCGACCCGCCTGTGAGCGGCTTGCCTGATGAGTCGATGACGTTGCCGGTGACGCGGACGGTACGGACAGGCAGTAACGCGAAGCTGATGTTGGCGATCTCCTGACCGACGGTGACGGTCACGCGCTGGGCCTCTGCGACGTTGCCGGTGCCAGGAAAGTACGTGGGCGCGTAGCCCGCGGCATCGCTCGTCGGGTCATCCACCGGCAGTGCTCTGACCGTGGCGCTGACGTAGTAGTCGCCGGGCGTGAGGCCGAACAGCCTGAACGCCCCTGTGTCGTCGCTCTGATCCCCGACATTGGTCTGCGTCAGCCGTCGCGTGCCCTGCACCATCTGATAGCGCATCACCTGCACGCGCGCGCCGGCAACAGGGTCGCCGAACTCGTCGAAGACGCGCCCCGTGATGGCGGCCCCGCGCGGGAGCGCGAGGTCGGCGTTCTCGACGACCTGCGTCTCGCTGAGGTCGATTGGACGTCCGGCCTCGAATGGGCGACGTTGGCCGTAGCGCAACGTCACGAAGCCGGCCTTCGATGCGGTGATCTCCCAGCGCCCGGCCGCCAGGTCCCGGAACTCGAATCGTCCCTGACCGTCCGTCGTGGCGAGGCGCGAGGCGCGCGTGTCGGATGAGATCGCCCGGATCTGTGCGCGCCGGATCGGCGTGCCGCCATCGGCGGTGAGGACACGGCCACGGATGGTGGCTCCGCCCGTCGCCTGCGGTCGAGGGTCGCGTGGCGCGCCGCGACCTCCGGTCTGTCCCTGCGTCGGCGCCTGCGCGTATGTCGTGACCGGCTCGAAACCGGCCACGACCGAACAGGCGAGGATGAGAGCAAGAAGCGCCCGCGTCATGGTGCCGATTATGACGCCGGGCCCCCTGGCGCGGATGGAATTCCGTGGATACTTACCGGAGTGCGCGACTCCCGCGAAAAGCTCTATCTGGTGTCGTGCGCGGCGATGTCCGTGTTCGGCATGGTCCTGGCCCTGCCGGGCACGGTGCTTGGCCTGCCCGAGGTTGTCAGCCGGTTCGACCTGACATTGGCCGATCGAGGCGTGCTGATCGCAACCTTGTTCATCGGCCTGCTCGTCGGCAGTGTCGCCTCTGGGCCCATCGTGGATGCGGTCGGCCACCGGGTCTCACTGGCTGTTTCAGCCGCGCTCATCGCGGTCGGGCTGCCGCTGTTCTCCGCGGCATCGAGCTATCCCCTGGCGCTCATCTCGCTTGCCGCGATCGGCGTGGCGTCGGCAGGCATCAACACGGCCGCCAACGCGCTCTGCTCCGAGACGTTTCCCCATGAACTCGGCCGCAGGATGAACGGCATCGCGATCGCGGTCGGCACCGGCGGACTGTCGATGCCGGCCGCGACCGCACTCCTCGGCGGATCGGTGTCCTGGTCAGGCGTCGTGAACGGCGGCGCCATGCTGGCCGCCGCGGTTGCGATCTCGGCGCTGCGCATCACCGCGCCCGGGGCCTCCGCGATTGAGGTCTCTGCGGGCGCGCGGATTCCGGCGGTGCTGCGCCAGCCCGGTCTCATCTGGTTTGCGCTGCTTGTGATGTGCGCCGCCGGCACCGAGGCATCAATGGCCGGATTCACCTCGACCTACCTGACGACGCTCGGATTCACGCCGAAGGCGGCGACGTGGGCGCTCTCGTCGCACTGGGTCGGGTTGATCGCCGGGCGCCTCGCCCTGGCCCGCCTCGTCGATCGCGGCAAGCGGCGCGCGATCCTGGCTGCCGCAATCGCCGGCGCGGCCGCGCTGCTCGTGCTTGCGACGACCGCGACGACAGGAGTGCTGGCGATCGCGCCGTTTGCTGTTGGTCTGGCGATCGCCATCGTGATGCCGACGACGCTCGCGCTCGCAGGGGAACGCTATCGCGAGCACGCCGGGACGCTGTTTGGCATCCTGCTGACCCTTGCACAGGCCGGGGCCATCGTGCTGCCGGCTGCCGTCGGTGTTGTCGGTGAGCACAGCGGCGTCCGCGCGGGGATGAGCATTCTGGTGGTCAACAACCTGCTGGTCGCCGCCATCTGTCTGAAGGCGGCGGGACGCACGCGTGCCGCCGGCACACATCGCCGCTAAGCCTCCGTTGCGAAATTACAGGTAGCGGGTCCTGTCGCTGGACAGCCCCACCCGTGCTCGGCCCTATCGGGCCTGCGGCGCGGGCGGGGCGCCCCGTCCAGCGCCACCCGCAAGCGTAATTTCGCGCCCCGGGCTAAGCACCACTTGCATCGTCGCCGACGTCCAGGCCGACGGCTCGCATCAGCGCGATGGCGTTGCTGCGCGTGACCGGACCCGGCTTCATCCGATAGTCGAACGTGATGTCGCCATCCTCGAAACGGTCCTCGAAGTGGACGTTCTCCGCGCGCGGCACGAGCGTCTGCGCCACGGCCGTGAGCGCAAGGTCGTGGGTGGTGATGAGTCCGATGGCGCCGCGGTCGAGGAGGTTGCGCAGGACACCGGAGGCGCCGATGAGGCGGTCGTGTGAGTTGGTGCCGTGGAAGATCTCGTCGAGGAGAAAGAGCAGCGGCGGCGCCCCGGCGGCCGCATCGGCAAGCTGGCGGATCCGGGTGATCTCGGCGTAGAAGCGGGACCGCCCTTCCTGGAGCGAGTCCTGAATGCGCAGCGTCGCACCGAGGGCGAGCGGCGTCAGCCTCAGGCGCGTAGCTCGGACCGGCGCGCCGGCGAAGGCGAGCACCGCGTTGATGCCGACCGTCCGCAGCAGCGTGCTCTTGCCAGACATGTTCGAGCCGCTGATGACGAGCAGGCGTCGCTCGCCCGTGAGTGATACGTCGTTGGCCACCGCGCGGGCGTCGGCCAGCAGCGGGTGCCGGAGCGACGTGCCCTCGAAGAGCGCCGGCCCGTCCTCGACGATCTCGGCAAATGGATCTCCGGGATGTTCGTATCGATACGCCGAGAGCGAGCTCAGGGCTTCGAACTGCGCGACGGCCTCCAGCCAGACCGACACGTGTGCGCCATGCACGTCGCGCCAGCGTTCGATTGCAAACGCGATCTGCGTGCCCCAGAGCAGCGTCGCGCCGATGAGCGCGAAGAACGGGTTGTGCTGCCAGTCATGCCATTCGACGAGCTGGTGCAGCCGGTGAATGGCGCGTGAGGCCGCGACGCCTTCCGTCCTCAGGCTGTCCCTCAGCGCACGCAGCCGCGGCGAGGCGGGGTCGGTGGCTTCAAGCTCTCGCAGAACCTGCGCGAGGATGTCGAGATCGCGAGCGGGCCCGTCAGCCGCATGCAGCGCCGTGTCGACGCGACGCGCCAGCGGAGTCGAAAACAGGATCTCGAGGGCCACGACGATCCAGAAGGGACCGGAATTACCGCGCAGGGCCCAGTTGATCGCAGTGGCCAGTGCGGCGAGGCTCAGCGCTGCGGCAACCGCGCGAGGCCAGGCCCACGTGAGCACGCGCGGTGCTGCGGCCCACGCGACGAGCGCATCGCTTCGGACGCCGGCTCTCACATCCGTCCCGGCGAGGGCCAGCCGCTCGCGAAGGTCGAGCTGGGGCGTCAGCTCGGTGATCGCGTCTCGGCGCTCGCGCAACTCCGTGGCTCCGGCGGGTGCCTTGAGCCATCCGGCCAGCATGGCTTCACCGGCGCGGGTACGCGCGATCGACAACAGCTCGAAGAGCGAGCCGCGGCCGAAGAGGTCGAGGTCGTTGGCGTAGAGGTGTGTGTCGTCGATGAATCGCTCGCCCGACTCGCCCGTTCCCGCCCATCGATCCTCGATGCGGCCGAGGCCGCGCTCGTAGAACCGGATGCCGCGCGCGGCGAACTCGCGCTCTCGGATGACCGTGTCATGCCGGCGGACGAGCCACAGAAACCCCGCAACGGGCGCGACGAGCGGCCACGATGGCAATGCTCCGCGCCACCAGAGCGTGGCGAGCGCGGCAAAGGCGGCAAAGAAGGCCAGACGGGCATAGCCGAGGCGCGCGTCCTGCGCGGTCAGGGCCAGGTGAGCGGTGGTGCGCAGGCGAAGACGCTCGCGGTACTCCGCGAGCGGGGTGGTCAACACCGGTCCATTGTGCCGCACGTGGCGGGC
>CANJYC010000143.1 GCA_947478985.1 Acidobacteriota bacterium
CCGGCCCACGGGTGGCGGCGTTCGAGCGCGCGTTCGCGAGATATACGGGAGCCGAACACGCTATTGCCCTGAATTCGTGCACCGCAGCCCTGCATCTGTCGATGCTGGCCGCCGGCATCGGCCCCGGTGATGAGGTCATCACCACACCGCTGACGTTCTGCGCCACGGCAAACGTGGTCGTGCATGCGGGGGCCACGCCCGTCTTTGCGGATGTGGACCCGGACACTTTCAATCTAGATCCACAGGCAGCCACCGCGGCCATGACATCGCGGACCCGCGCGCTGCTGCCGGTCCACTTTGGCGGCCGGCCTGCGGACCTGGCGTCCTTTCGAGGATTGGCGCGGAAGAAAGACCTGACGCTGATCGAGGACGCGGCCCACTGTGTCGAGGGCATTGCGCAGGGGCGCAAGGTCGGCTCGATCGGCGACTTCACCTGTTTCAGCTTCTACGCCACGAAGAACCTGACAACGGGTGAGGGGGGCATGGTCACCACCTCTGATGCGAAGGCCGCGGCCTTCATCCGAATGGCGTCCCTGCATGGCATGACCCGGAGCGCCTGGACGCGTGGGACGCACGGAGCGGCGGCCCAGTACGACGTGCTCATGCCCGGCTTCAAATACAACATGATGGATCTGCAGGCCGCGATCGGCCTGCACCAGCTCGCGGCGATTGACGCGCGGCTCGTGCGTCGCAATGACATCTGGGCCCGCTACGACAGTGCCCTCGCCGGCTTGCCGCTCACGCGGCCGGCCCGTGTGCGTGAGGGGGACGTTCACGCGCGCCATCTCTACACCGTTCTCGTGGATGAGCGGGCCGCCGGCATCAGCCGCGACCGCCTGCAGTCGCGGCTCGCCGAACGGGGTATCGCGACCAGCATTCACTTCCGCGCACTCCACCTCCACCCGTTCTACCAGGAGCGCTTTGGCCTTCGTCGGGGAATGTTTCCCGCGGCTGAAGCGATCTCCGATTCGACGCTGTCACTGCCACTCTCGGGGGCCATGCCGCCCGAGGCGGTGGAACGCGTCATCGAGGCACTTCATGACGTCTTTGGCTGACGCTCGCGTGTTGTTTGTCGCGGCGGCCGGTCCTCGCCGCGGATTCGGGCACCTGTCCCGATGCTTATCGTTCGCGCACGCGCTTGGGGTGCGTCCGCTCCTGGCAGTCGTGGGAAATCGGCACGCTGCGGAGACGGCTGTCGCGCTTGGCGCCGACGTCATCTCTGATGCCACACCGCTCCTCATCAGCCGGGTCCACCCGGACGTGGTCATCGTCGACGAGCCGGTCGCATCCCAGGCACGCCTCTGGGTGGACGCGGCCCGCAGAGCCGGCGCGCTGGCCGTCAGTGTCCACGATGACCTCGGCAATCGCGTGCTCATCGCCCTTGGCGGCAGCGCCCATGACCGTTCCGTGGCCGCCGTGGCCGAAGCCCTCGTGGGGGCGCACCCCTACGCAGACGTGACATTCGAAGCCGCCTCGGCTGCGGCATAGGAAGAGGATCCCGTGAGTCTCGGACATATTCCCTGGGTTGAGCGGCTGCGGACGCCCGCGCGTCCCCCTCAGCCGTGGACGTCGGCGTCGTGGGCGGCCATGGGCGAACGCGAGCTGCCCGTCGGCCGGAGGCGCGGCGGGCGCGGGATCATCCTCGACCTCGATGACACGCTCTACCCGCGCGAGCGCTTCGTGAGCAGCGGCTTCGCCGCCGTGGCGGAGTTCCTTGCCACCGCGCATCAGGTTGATGCGCAGCGCGCCTTCGGTCTGCTCACTCGCGCGCACGCGGGTCCGCAGCACGGGCAGGAGTTCCAGTGGCTGTGCGACCGCACCGGTCTGTCACGAGAACTCGTACCGGTGATGCTCGATGTGTTCCGGCGGCACCTTCCCGCCATTCAGCTCAACAGCGGAGTGGCAGATGCACTCCGCGCGTTGCGGAGTGAGGGCTGGCGACTGGGCATCCTCACAAACGGACTGCCGTCCGTGCAGTTCCGGAAGGTCGCGGCGCTCGGGCTCGCGTCGCTGGTCGACGACATCGTCTACGCCGAGGAGCACGCCGTCGGCGGAAAGCCCAGCGCGGCCGCATTTCGAGCCATCCTGCGCGCGCTCGATCTGGCACCGGAACAGTGCCTCTGCGTCGGCGACGACGTCGTTCGGGATATCCGTGGTGCGCGTGCCCTCGGCATGCGCACCGTCCGCCTCGTCCGCCCAGGCGCGCGTCTGGCCGCCTGTGACGAGGCCGACATGGTGATTCACTCGCTGCGGGAACTGCCCGGTGCCGCCGGCCTTGTCCACAGCATGACCGGCGAACATGTCGCCTGATCGGGTGCGGGAGCAGACGTCATGAGAAGGCTCAATATCCTGTTGACGGCCGGATCGCGCCGCGTGGCGCTGGTTCAGGCGTTTCGCGCGGCCCTGCGATCGGTCGGCGTCCCGGGTTCGGTCATCGTGACCGACGTGAATCCGCTGTCACCGGCCGTGCACGTGGCCGACCGGTCGTATCGAGTGCCGATGGCGACCGAGGACTCCTACGTGACGGAACTGCTGACCATCGTGGAGGCGGAGCGGGTCTCGCTCGTCGTGCCGACCATCGACGACGAGCTTCCGATCATCGCCGCTGCACGTGCCGAGTTCCGCCGCGCTGGCGCGGTCGTGGCGTGCTCGTCACAGGAAGTGTCGGCACTGTGTAACGACAAGCACGCCACGTGCGTGCGTCTCATCGAGGGTGGCGTGTCGGCGGCGCGGTCGTACCTGCCCGCGCAGGTCTCTGAGGATCTGCCACTGCCGCTCTTCATCAAGCCGAGAGTGGGGCGCGGTGCCGTCGGCGCCTTCCCGGTCCACACCTACGACGAGCTCGACTTCTTTCTGCGCTACGTGCCGAAGCCGGTCGTGCAGGAGTATCTCGACGGTCCGGAGTTCACGATCGACGTGCTGTGCGATTTCGAGGGCACACCCCTGTCAATCGTGCCGCGGGAACGTGCCGTGATCCGCGCCGGCGTCACGGATCGGGGCCGTACGGTCCAGGATCCGCGCCTGATTGAACTCGCCCAGGCGGCCTGCGCGGTGTTGAAGTTTTCCGGCCCTATCAATATCCAGTGCCGCATGCGCGGCGACCAGCCGGTGATCTTCGAAATCAACCCGCGCTTCTCCGGTGGCATTCCGCTCACAATTCACGCCGGGGCTGACTTTCCCGCGATGCTCGTCAGGCTGGCACTCGGGCGCAAGGTTGAGCCCGCGATCGGACGGTTCAAGGAAGACCTCTGGATGAGCAGCTTCGAGCAGTCCTTCTTTCTTGACGGCGAGACCCTTGGCTTCGAGCCGTTCGGCGCCGAGACACGCATCGGTGAGGTGGCGTGATGCGGAGCCACGCGGGCATCATCCTTCAGGCGCGGTACGCCTCATCCCGGCTGTTCGGCAAGGCGCTCGAGCCGATCGGTGGGCGATCGATCCTCGAGCACTGCATCAGACGTCTGATGCGGACCAACGTCGCGCGCGTGATCCTGGCCACCACGAACGAGCCAGAGGACGACGTGCTGGCGGTCATCGCGCAGCGCCTTGGCGCCTCGGTCTATCGTGGCGACACCCACGATGTGCTTGGACGCTTCTCGGCGGCCGCTGAGGCGTTCGACCTGGACCTGGTGTTGCGCGCGACCGGCGACAACCCGGCGGTGGACGTGCAGGCGCCTGGCCGCGTGCTCGCGGCTCTGCGCCTGACCGACGCGGATTATGTGTCCGAGGTCGGCCTGCCGCACGGCGCTGCTGTCGAAGGGATGACGGCCGCGGCGCTGCATCGTGCCGCCGCGCTCGCCGTCGCGCCGTACGATCGCGAGCACGTCACACCGTTTCTCAGGAACAACCCTGAACTGTTCAACGTGGCGACCGTCAACGCGCCGTCCGCGCTCAGGTGCCCGTCTCTGCGCCTGACGGTGGACACCGCTGCCGACCTGGACGCGCTGCGGGCCCTCTTCTTCCGTACGCGGTCCGACGACCCCTGGCTGGCAGCGCTGATCGCCGCGTCCTCGGCCATGCCGCAGCCGCTTGATCAGCGCCTCGCGACGCGGTCGATCGGTCAGCAGGAGGTTGCGTGACCGAAGGCTCCTGGCGCGGGCGTCGCCGGCTTCCGCGGCTTGACCTGCTGTCGGTCGTCCTGGCGCCGCTCGGCGTCATGGTCATCCTGCTCGCGCATTGGATCGACGGGTCTGCGATCGGGGCCCTGTTTCAGGCCTCATCAGCGCTCGTGGTCGGTGGCGGCACGCTCGCGGCGGTGCTCATCAGTTTCTCGCCACGGGAGGTCCTGCGGGCAGTGCGCGCGGCCGGACGCTCCTTTCTGGCGCCTGTCGATGATCTCGACGTGATGGCCGCGACAATGGTGACGCTGGCGATTCGCTCGCACCGGCGTGGACTTCCCGCACTCGAGCAGGAACTGGACACCATCGACGATCCCTTCCTCCGCGAAGGGCTCTCCCTGGTCGTTGACGGCACGGATCCGGTGATGATCGCCGAGGCCCTCGCGCTGGATTCCGGCGCGTGCGCCATCGCAGAGGATGGGCCCGCCCGGATCTTCGAGGCGGCAGCCGGTTATGCGCCGACCATGGGCATCATGGGCGCGGTCCTCGGGCTGATGCGCGTGATGGAGCACCTCGGGTCACCGGGCGTGCTCGGCGGCGGCATCGCGCTCGCCTTTGTGGCCACCGTCTATGGCGTCGGTATCGCCAACCTCCTGTTCCTGCCTATCGCGGGCCGGCTCCGTGAGCAGGCCGCGTATCAGGCACGGCGGCGTGAGCTCATCACGCACGGTCTGCAGGGGGTTCAGCAGCGACTGAATCCGCGTATGGTCGCCCACAAGCTGCGGGCCTTCTCGAGCCGCGTGCCCCGCATCGACGAACTCACGGCCGCCAACGTGCCGTCGCGCCAGGTGCGGGCACCACGGATGTCTGCATGAAACGTCCGGCCTCAAACCCCCGCGGCGGGCACGACCGATGGCTGCTGTCGTACGCCGATCTGGTGACGCTGCTGCTCGCGGTCTTTACGACGCTCTATGCCGCATCCACGCTCGACGCTGAGAAGCTGGCGCGTGTGGAGTCGTCGGTGCGCGAGGCGTTCGACGCGCCGCCGGTGGTGGCTGCGGCCTCGCCCCGCGGTGCGGTCGTCCCTCCCGTGACGGTGGTCGCGGGCCAGGTCGCACAGGAAGAACTCAGGCTCCGTTTGTTCAAGCAGTTGAAGGAGGCGCTGCGACTCGAGCGCGTCGACATTCACCGCGACGCCAGAGGGTTGGTGGTCTCGCTACCCGAAGAGGCGGCCTTTCCGGTCGGAAGGACCGACATGTCGGCCGAGGCACGGTCCGTGATCGCGCGCATCGCCGATACCGTGGGCGCGGAGGCCAATGCCGTCCGGATCGAGGGGCATACCGATAACGTGCCCATTCGGACTGCGCGCTATACGTCGAACTGGGAGCTGTCGACCGCGCGGGCCAGCGCAGTCGTGGCGTATCTCGTGCAGAGTGAGGGATTCGACCCCACGCGCCTGTCGGCCGCCGGATATGGTGAATTTCACCCCCGGGTCGCGAACGACACCCCCATAAACCGGGCGCGCAATCGCCG
>CANJYC010000144.1 GCA_947478985.1 Acidobacteriota bacterium
CGTAACGGCAACCTGCTCAAACGCTTCATCGCGGCTCCTGCGCGGCGCAGCCATCTGCTCGCCGCGCAGCTGCTGTCGCGGCTGCTCTTCCTTGTGCCGGAAGCCGGAGCGCTGCTGCTGTTTGCCTACCTCGCGCTCGGAGTGCCCGTGCGCGGCTCGCTCGTCAGCCTGGCCGCCGTGGCACTCATGGGGGCGCTGGCGTTCAGTGGCATTGGACTCCTGACGGCCGCGAGGCCGAAGACCATCGAAGGGGTTTCCGGGATCATGAACCTCGTCATGGTGCCGATGTGGATCTTCTCGGGGATCTTCTTCTCGACCGAACGCTTCCCCGCCACGATCCAGCCGTTTGTCCAGGCTCTGCCGCTGACCGCCCTCAACAACGCGCTGCGCGCCGTGATGCTCGACGGCGCGAGCCTTGTGCAGGTGATGCCTGCCCTGGTCCTGCTCGCGTCGTGGGGCGGCGTGAGCTTCGTGCTGGCCTTGAAGTATTTCCGTTGGCAGTAGACCAACTGTGTTCGCCAGGAACTGGTCACACGAGCCACAAACACACTCGGCCCGCCCGGAAGGCGCTTGGTGTATAAAGGCTTCGCTCGGGTACGCTCGGCGGTACGCCCATCACAGGTGGTAGACTGCGCGGCGAAGATATTGCCTTTACAGACGGCGATCACGCTGGTCTGAATTGAACGTTCGAGCATGAACAGCAAAGGGGCAGAGGTCGCTGGACCAGCCCCCTGGAGGAGCTGAAGGTTATGTGGTCGCAGGGATACGATCCACTTGGAAATGCGGTGCTGTCGACGTTGCTCGCCGCCACGCCGATCATCATCCTCTTGACGACGCTCGGCTGGCTCAAGTGGAAAGCGCACCTTGCCGCGCTCACTGGCCTGGCGACGGCGCTGATCATCGCTGTGCTTGTGTTCGGCATGCCGGTATCGATGGCCGCCAGCGCGGCTGTCTACGGGGCGGCATTCGGACTCCTCCCGATTGGCTACATCGTCCTGAACGCGCTCTATCTCTACAACCTCTGTAACGAATCCGGGTTGTTCAAGACGCTGCGCGAGAGCATCACGTCGGTGACTCCCGATCGCCGCTTGCAGGTGCTGCTCGTGGCCTTCGGATTCGGGGCCTTCATGGAAGGCGGCGCCGGTCTCGGCGCGCCCATCGCGGTCGTGGCCGCGATGATGATCGGGCTCGGCTTCCCGCCACTGGCGGCCTCAGGCCTGGCGCTGGTCGCAAACACGATTCCCGTTCCATTCGGCGCACTGGGGACGCCCATCGTGACGCTCCAGGCCGTCTCCCAGCTCGACCTGATGAAACTGTCCATTGCCACCGCCTGGCAGCTCGCGCCCTTCTGCATCATCGTGCCGTTCTGGGTGGTGTGGGTGTTCGCAGGGTTCCAGGGCACGATGGCCGTCTGGCCGGCCATCCTCCTCGCCGGCGTGGCCTACGTGATCCCGCTGCAGCTGGTCGCCATCAACCATGGGCCGTGGCTCGCGAGCGTGATCGCATCGCTGGTCTCGATGGGCTCGGTTGTGCTGCTGCTGCGCGTCTGGCATCCGAAGGAGATCTGGACATCAACCGGGGCGGAAAAGAACATCGAGACCAAGGCGCCCAACCATGCGCCGGGTGAGGTGTTGCGCGCGTGGACGCCCTGGATCATCCTGACCGTCTGCGTGCTCATCTGGGGTGTGCCGGAGTTCTCGGCGCTCTTGAACAGGCTGACGACTGTGCGCATCAACGTTCCCGGGCTCCACAACCTCGTGCAGCGCGTGCCGCCGGCCGTGGCTGTGGCCAGGCTCGAACCGGCCGTCTTCAACCTGAACTGGCTCGCGGCGGCCGGTACGGGCATTCTGGTCTCCGCCATCATCAGCGGCCTCTTCATGGGATTCTCGCTGTCGAAGATCGTGGGGATGTACGGCAAGACCATCTACAACGTGCGCTTTGCACTCCTGACGATTTCCACGATGGTCGCGCTGGGCTTCACGACACGCTACGCGGGCATGGACGCCACAATCGGCCTCGCATTCGCCGGCACGGGCGCGCTCTACCCGTTCTTCAGTGCGCTGGTCGGCTGGCTCGGCGTGGCCTCGAGCGGGTCCAACGCGTCGTCCAATGCGCTCTTCGGAAGCCAGCAGCGGATCACGGCCGAATCCCTGGGACTCGACCCCAATATGATGGCTGCCGCGAACGCTTCAGGCGGCTGCATGGGCAAGATGGTGTCCCCGCAGTCAATTGTGATCGGGAGCACGGCCACCAACTGGCACGGGCACGAAGGAGACATCCTGCGATACGTCTTCCTCCACAGCCTGGCACTGGCATGCCTGATGGGGCTGTGGGTGCTGATCATGACCTACATCTATCCGTTCTCGACGCTGGTCCCGCGATAGTCGTCGCGGTCTCGTTCTTATGCAAACGGCTCGGGCTGCAGGTCACACTGCAGCCCGAGCCGTTTTGTTTTGGTGCCGCCTCACTGTTGAGGCGATGCGGCGATCACGGAATCTAGAGTTCGTAGTCGAGGACGCTGCGGCTGGCCACAACCTGCTTGATGAACGCCACGCATTCCTGATGCAGCGGATGGGCCACGTACACGTCGAGGTCGGCGCGACTGCCAAACTCGGAGTAGAGCGCCGCGTGGCACTCCGGCGTGGCGGCGAACACGTTCACGCCCACCTCAAGGTGCTTCAAGCCTGGGATTTTGCCGTTCAGCCCTTCCAGCCTGGCTTTCATCTCGGCCGCATTGTCGGCGGCTGATCGGCCGTTGGCTTCGGGCTTCAGTGTCCACATCACGATGTGCTTGATCATGTCTCTCGTCCTGGAAAAAGTGCCGTCCCTCGACGGCTCGTTGGAGTAACTGGCGCCGAGGGCGCTAGGTCTTCACGTAGATTTCGCCGGCCTTCTTGAACTCGTCGCTCTTCTCTTTCATGCCGGTCTTGAGCGCATCGACGCTCGTGAGGTTGTGCGTGGCCGCGTACTCGCGCACCTGCTGGGTCAGCTCCATCGAGCAGAACTTCGGACCGCACATCGAGCAGAAGTGCGCCACCTTGGCGCCATCGGCCGGCAGCGTCTCGTCGTGATACGCGCGCGCCGTGACGGGGTCCATCGCCAGATTGAACTGGTCCTCCCAGCGGAAATCGAAGCGCGCCTTCGAGAGTGCGTCGTCCCACGCCTGCGCGCGCGGATGCCCCTTCGCCAGGTCCGCAGCGTGCGCAGCAATCTTGTAGGCGATGACACCCACCTTCACATCGTCACGGTTTGGCAGCCCGAGGTGCTCCTTCGGCGTGACGTAGCAGAGCATGGCCGTGCCGTACCAGCCGATCATCGCCGCGCCGATGGCGGACGTAATGTGGTCGTAGCCCGGTGCGACGTCCGTGGTGAGCGGACCGAGGGTATAGAACGGCGCCTCGCCGCACCAGTCGAGCTGCTTCTCCATGTTCTCCTTGATGAGATGCATGGGGACGTGACCGGGGCCTTCGTTCATCACCTGGACGTCGAACTCCCAGGCGATCTTGTTGAGTTCACCCTGTGTCTTCAGCTCGGCGAACTGCGGCTCGTCGTTTGCGTCGGCGATCGAACCCGGGCGGAGACCGTCGCCGAGTGAGAACGAGACGTCGTACGCCCGCATGATTTCGCAGATCTCGCGGAAGCGCGTGTAGAGGAAGTTCTCCTGGTGGTGCGCCAGGCACCACTTCGCCATGATCGAACCGCCGCGCGAGACGATGCCGGTCATCCTCTTGGCGGTCATCGGCACGTAGCGGAGGAGCACGCCGGCGTGGACGGTGAAGTAGTCAACGCCCTGCTCGCACTGCTCGATCAGGGTGTCGCGATACACCTCCCACGTCAGGTCCTCCGGCTTGCCGCCGACCTTCTCGAGGGCCTGGTAGATCGGCACGGTACCGATGGGCACCGCGGAGTTGCGCACGATCCACTCCCGCGTTTCGTGGATGTTCTTGCCGGTCGACAGGTCCATCACCGTATCGGCGCCCCAGAGCGTCGCCCACTGGAGCTTCTCGACTTCCTCCTCGATCGACGAGCGCACGGCGGAGTTGCCGATGTTGGCGTTGATCTTCACGAGGAAGTTGCGGCCGATGATCATCGGCTCGAGCTCGAGGTGGTTGATGTTGGACGGGATGATCGCGCGCCCGCGTGCGATCTCGGCGCGGACGAACTCGGTCGGCAGCCCCTCCCGCGCGGCGACAAATTCCATCTCGGGTGTCACCTCACCGCGCCGCGCGTACGACAGCTGCGTCCCGACGTGGCCGGTCGCGCGCCGCGCCGCGATCCAGGGCGCGCGCAGCTTCGGCAGCCCCGCGTTGACGTCGTGCCCCTGCGGGCCGCTCGTGTCGTACAGGCGAATCGACGATCGGCCCTCCTCGAGCGAGACCTCGCGGACGGGCACGCGCAGCGTCACTTCCGGACCGTCCGGTGTCAGCCGGGCGGTGCGCTCATCATGGACCTTGCTGGAGTTCGGATACGCGGTGGTGAAATCGATCATGGACTGCTAGAGGCGGGTTCGCCGCGCTCCCTCCGCCGGTTTCAACCGGTTCAGGTTCCAAGGGTTTCGTCTCAATCCCGCGGAAGTGCGAGATACCCCTGGCGGCCGGAGGCATTATATGACGGCGTGGCGGTTCCGCTGAGGCCCTTGTGGTGGCCGCGCACCTACGCTGTAATGCGAGCATGAGGATCCTGCTCCTGCTCGGATTGTTCGTGACCGGCATGGCCACCATTCAGGCCCAGACGCCCGCGAACCAGGCACCACGTCCGGCGCAGCCTGCGACCAGGCCGGCACAGCCAGCCCCGGCGCCAAAGCCGGCACCGGCACCGGCACCGGCACAGGCGCCACCTGTGGCCGCCCCGGCTACCCCTGTTGCACCGCGCCCTCGCGCCCAGGCGCCTGTCAGCGCCCGAAGCGGCGTGGCGATGACGGTGACCGATCCCGGCGGTGCCGGACTCGCGGGCGTCCGAGTTACCGTGCTTGGCGCGACCGAACGCACGAGCGATACCTCGTCGGGCGGGCAGGTTAATTTCCCAGGGTTGCAGGCGGGAACCTACCGAGTACGCTTCAGTGGCGAAGAGGTCATCACCTTTGAGCGCGAGGTCACGCTACGCGCCGGACAGGTGACCGAGATTGATGTCACGCTCAATCCGGCACCACCCAAACCCGTCGTCGCCCCACCGCCACCACCGCCGCCACCACCGCCACCGGCTCCCGCCGCGATCGTCGGCCCGACGGGTGAACCGCTGACAGTCGTGGTCCCTGATTTGCTCGAGCAGAATTTCGTCGGCAATCAGCCGCGGCGCGAAACGCTGCTCTCGTGCAGCGGCAACACGCGAACGACCATGATTCAACTGAACACGCCCCTGCCGGATCGGCTCTACGATGCCGCCGACGCGCTCTACTACGTGATTGGCGGCGAGGGCACCGTCCGCCTCGGCGGCCGCGAGGTGGCCCTCGCCACCAACGCCTATGTCTCGGTGCCCCGCCGAACGGTGCATTCCTTCGCGCGCAGCGGAAGACGCCCGCTTATCCTGCTTGCCGTGCTGAACGGCGAGCCCTGCGAAGCCGCGAAGTA
>CANJYC010000145.1 GCA_947478985.1 Acidobacteriota bacterium
GCCGTTCACCGTCGCGGTGAACCCGGAGTTCAGTTCCAGGCCTTCGCGCTTCACGACGCTGAAGCCGGGCAGCGTGAACGTCACGGTATAGGTGCCGGGACGAAGCTCAAGAATCTTGTAGGCGCCCTGGTCATCCGTGACGGCCGTACGGACGCCCTCGATAAGGGCAGGACTTGCTACTTCGACAGTCACACCGGGCAGCACCGCGCCCGAGGTATCGCGGGCCACGCCGGCAATGGCGCCCCCGACGGATTGGGCCATGGCGCCGAGCGGCGCCAATAGAAGGCTCATCACACACACGAACATCACGGTCAGTCCCGCGATCTGGCTCTGTCTCTTCATAGCTCCCATGTCCTTCCCTTACGGTCAAAAAGCGCGTGCTTCGAGAAACGACGACGCACACCTTGCACGTGAATGTGACAAGCGTGTGACATCGGCGCTATCGCGGAGCGCTCGGGGATACTACGTGCTGGAAGGATCGCTGAGAATAGACCGAAGGACTGGCAGCCGTAACACCTTAGTGCTACAGCCTGGCAGGATTTGACTAGCTATGGCACTGGGAAGCCACCACTTAAGCCCCAAGACGCTACGGTGTTGCCGCCATTCCCTGACGGATGGCAAACAGTGCCAGTTCCAGGCGGGTGGAGGTGCCGGTCTTGTCGAAGATGCTGGTGAGATGGTGCTTCACGGTCGGCAGGCTGATGCGTAGCCGATCGGCAATTTCACGATTGTTCTCACCCCCGGCGATGGCCCCGACTATCTCCAGCTCCCGAGGCGTCAGCCCGTAGGGCCGGTCCGGCTGCGAACCGGCCTGCCGTACCGCTCGCGCCAGGTCGTCGGCAACCTCCGGCGCAATCAGGAGCTTGCCTTCCATCACACGGCGAATGCCGTCGATCAGGTGACTGGTGGCAGATTCCTTGAGCACGATGCCGCGGGCTCCGAGCTGCACGGCGCGCAGCAACTCCCGGGATTCAATCGCCGCAGTCAGGAGAATCACACGCACCGCCCGAATGTCGGGATCGCTCAAGGCATCGATGCCGCCCATGCGCGGCATGGTGACATCGAGCAGGAGCACGTCCGGACGTACCTCCTTCACCAGCTGCACGGCCTCGACGCCGTTGGCGGCTTCCCCAACCACCGTAAATCCCGGTTCACTCTCGAGCAGCCGCTTCAGCCCGTCCCTGAAGATCGCGTGATCGTCAGCGATGGCGATGCGGACTTCAGAATTCCCGTCAGACATGCATTTCCTCTGTCAACACTATCTCCAGACGCGTGCCACTGCCCGGCTGTGACTCGATGGTGAGCCTGGCGCCCGCGAGGCGCGCGCGCTCCTTGATGACCGCGGGACCAATCCGCAGAGCATCGAGTTCCTCAGCTGACAAACGTCCTTCGAATGCAAACCCGAGACCGTCGTCTTCAACCAGCAGACTGATGATACCGTTTGCGCCCGTCAGGCGGACCAGCACATTTCGCGCACGGCTGTGCTTCCTGATATTAACAAGCGCTTCCTGCGTGATCCGCACAATCTCAATGGCCTTGGCCGGGGGCAGACTGATGCGATCCCCGGTTGCAATGAAACGGGCGGCGATCCCAGTATCACTCCGAAAGCGCTCAACAAGCTTTGCCAGCACGTCTGCGAGCTGCTCACTGGAGTCGAGCTCGACCGGCCTGAGCGCCTGCATCAGCTCGCGGAGCTCGAGCACTTCCCCGCGGAGCAGGTCCTGGATTCCACCGAGATCAGCCCGGATCTGGTCCGCGGTCTGATGCGACTCGCGACGCATGGCTGCAATCCTCATCTCAATGCCGACGAGGGACTGGATCGTGCCGTCGTGGAGCTCTCGTGCCACGTGGGCACGTTCGGCCGCGCCCGCGCGTTCCCGTAGTCGCCTCAGCAGGAACAGATTGGTGAAGCCGGGCGTGACGTGCTCGGCCAGCGCTTCCAGAAAATGCAGGCTGCGTTCGAGGCTGCCACGGCGCGAGATATCGAAGAGATAGGCTCGCGCCTGCCATTCACCGATGAGTCCCATGTTGACGACCGTCACGGTCCTGAACCGACGCGCGCTCGCGAACGCGGCGGGAAGAGGCACCTGATCTCGTCTGAGCGGCCACAGGTCAGGCTCGGTGACCTGCGCTTCGGTTGCGCCCGCAGGGCTGCCGTCACACACCGCGTGCCAGGTACGGCCTGGGTCGGGAAACAACCATGTCTCCTGCTCGGTCTCGGTCGTGAGACGACGGCGATGCGAGGACTCGCCCTCCGCCGCGTGCGTGACCTCCCACAGATGCGTGAGACCCACTTCGTTATCCCGAACCACCACGGCGACCGCTTCTGCGCGAAAGTTCGCCAGCAGTCCCCTGGCGACGGCCGTGACCGAGCCGCCGAGACCAAGATGGACGTGCGGCTGCCGCGTGGCATCGGCGATGGCAGCGAGCTCCGCACGCGAGAGCTTGTCCTGTTCGGCGAGATGGCCAAGCAGCACACCGGCAAGCAGCAGGTATGCGACGCCGACAATTTCACGGTCGAGCTCCGGGTTGCCGGGCGTGAACCATCCCGAGCTCGAGGACGACTCGACCGCGACTTCAGTCACGAGCACGGAGACGATCGCGACCGCGGTCCAGACCGTTTCCCGCAGTCCCCAGCGATACGCGGCGGAGATCACGGCGAAGAAGAAGAACAGGAAATACGGGCTGATCGGACCCTGGCTGACAAGGGTCAGTGCCGCAGCCCACAGAATATCGACGCCGTGCAGCCACCACGCGTGTGCAGGCGCGACACGATTCGTGCTGCGGAGATAGATAAGAATCGCCAGGCTATACACGACATAGCCGAGCAGCACCGCATAGGTAAGGTCTCGGACATGCCCGATATCGGAAGGGTCGAAATAGGCAGCCAGAAGGCCAGTGCCGGCGAGAAAAATGCGCCCGACCGCCAGCACGCGTTCGATGCGAGCGGCAGCACGACCGGCGAAATGGTCGTGACGGAGGAGCACTTGAGTCCCTAGCATTCAGATCGAGTGTATGACGCCTGACGGAGGGATTCAGCCGGACAACGGAAACAACCAGGGATAGAGGCGCGGAAGCGAAAAGGGCGGGCCTGGAACATTCCAGGCCCGCCCCTTCCGTGTCAGGCGCGTGATCGAAAGCGTTACGTCACGCGTTGTCGGCGCGGGTTGCGCCTTCTAGTAGTCGATCTGCACGCCGAACTTGAACAGGCGCGCCCCGAGCACCGAGCTCGGCGCCTGCCAGCTGGCGCCGTACGACGCGTTCTGGGACAGGACGTTGTTGGCGTTGAACAGGTTGTAGATGTCGAACTGGCCGCGAACCTTCATACGGCCGACCGTGAGGCGCTTGCCGAAACGGACGTCGATCTGCTGCAGACGATCGCCGATTTCCGAATACGGCTTGATGAGCGCCACCGTGCGGTTGCCCGCGGCGCCATCCGACAGGTTCCGACCGAGCTGCGGCGCAATCGCCGAGTTCGGTACGACCAGGGTTGCCGTGAGCGGCAGCCCCGGGTTGTTCTGATACGTGGCGCTGGCTTCCAGGCCGAAGAAGGGCAGCGGGTAATTCGCGGCGGCCTTCACCTGCGTCTGGTTGCTGTTGGTCACGCGGCAGAAGTCGTCACCCACCGTGGCGCCAAGGCCCGCGGTGCCATCAACAGTGAAGGTCACCTGCGGGTTCTTGCGCACGACATCACACTTGTCGGTAATCGTGCGGCCGAAGCTGACGCCACCCTGGATGATGCCGCCCTGGCCGTAGCGGGTATTCATCCCGATGTCGAGGCCGTCGAACTCCTCGGTCTGCTTGCCGAAGTTGGCCGACTGCGTGATCAGGATGTCCTCCTGCCCGAACTTCGCCGGCTTCACGTCCTTGAAGCCGCAGAGCTGCTTGCCGCTGTTGGCGCCAAGGCGCGCATCCGTCGGGGCCGTGACACAGAAGCTGTCGAAGTCCGACGGCGCGAACGCGCGATTGGTCGTTGCCTGCAGGTTGCCGTAGCTGGTCCGGAAGTAACCGACGTTGAGCGCTGTGCCCGGCCGCAGTTCCTGCTGCAGCGAAACCGACCCCTGCCAGTTGTAGTTCCGGTTGTCGAGCAGCACGTCGTCCGCATAGCTCGTCGTGTTGACCGGTTTGCCGAGGTTCAGGTTCGAGATCGTCCCGCACTCCCCGTTCGACGTCGGGATGCGCAGGTCGCAATCCGGGTAGAAGTCCCCGTTGGCGTCGCTCCAAGTGCGGGTCGCCGTCGCCGGGATGCGGCGCGTCGCGCCATTGGCTCTCGGCAGCCCCGTCAGGAACTCATAGGCCACGTAACGGCCCATCGACGCCTTGATGGCCGTCTTGCCGTTGCCGAACACGTCGAACGCTCCACCGAAGCGCGGATCGATGTCGTTCCAGTTAGGCACATTCTTCACTTTCTCGGCCTTGAGCTCCGGCGTGAACATCGTCGCCTTCAGCACGCTCGCGGGCACCTCAGCATTGAAGTAGTTGTAGCGCAGTCCGCCGTTGAGCGTCAGGCGGCCCACTGACCACTGGTCCTGCACGAAGAGCCCGATGTTCGCCTTCAGCTTGATCGGTCCTTCCAGTTCCGTGTATTCCGTGATGCGGTTCGGGATGCCGTTGTTGAACCGGTATGCCACCGGCGCCTCGCCATACGGCGTGCGCAGGTGATTCGACTGCGTCCGGTCGAACTGCCAGCCCTGCATGTTCGTTGCGCCGACCTTCACCGTGTGCGACCCGGTGATGTACGACGCCACGAAGCGCTGATTCACCTGGTGCGACTTCTTCCACTTGGCCGCATAGTTGGTCGTCGCGCTCGTCGCGGCGCCCCACTGGTAGCCCGTCGACTGCTCCACGATGGGCAGGTCATAGAGCGTGACGCCGGGCGCGCGGCCCGTTTCCGAGAAATAGAGCGTCACCGTGTTGCCCGCCTCGAAGAGCAGCCGATTGCTCGCCGGATAAGTCCAGGTGGCCTGGCCGACACCCGTCGGGCCGTAGAGGCGCTGCGCCACCGCTTCCGGCGCGAGCAGGCCGTCCACACCGCGGAAGCAGTCGCAGTGCTTCTGGTAGTTCTGCGAGAAGTTGAACTTGCTCTTCTCCGTCGCTTTGTACGTGATGCGCACGTTGGCAATGTCGCGCAGGTAGCCATTCGTGTACGCCTGGCGGTCCTTGTCCGGCACGTAGAGCGCCACACCGCTGTTCGCCTTGCCGATGTAGACGCCCTGGTTCTTGTTGAAGTAGTTGCCCGCGGCGTAGTTCTGCGAGCCCCAGACGCGCGAGGCCGTAAAGAACCACAGCTTGTCCTTGCGGATCGGGCCGCCGAACGCGCCGCCGAAGTCATAGACCTTCTTGATCGACGGCGGTTCCTTCACGCCGCGCGCCTTGAGGTCCGCATCGAGGTTCGTGCCCTGCAGCGCCGGCGTGGCGCCATTGATGTTCGAGTAGAAGCTGAACTTGTTGCCGCCCTCACGCGGGACGACGTTGATCTGCACGCCACCCGTTTCGGCCTCGGCCGAGATGCCGCCCGTCTGGAA
>CANJYC010000146.1 GCA_947478985.1 Acidobacteriota bacterium
ACCGTGATGATCCAGCTCGGCTCGATCTTCGCGGTGATGTGGCTGTACCGGCTCAAGATCGTCCGGATCGTGCGAAATCTGCCCAGTCAGCCGGATGCGCGCAGGTTTGCAGGGGCCATCATGGTGGCGTTCCTGCCACTAGTCGTGGTCGGCGCGGTCATCGGCGATTACATCCAGACGGTTGTCTACGGACACCTCGCGCTCATTGCCGGGGCCTTCATTGCCGGCGGCGTGGTGATGCTCCTCGTCGAACGTCGTCGGCCGGAGCCAGACATCGTCGATGCGGAGCGGACGCCGATGGTGCGTGCGTTCGGTATCGGTTTGTGCCAGACACTCGCGGCGCTGCTGCCGGGCATCTCGCGCTCCGGGGCGACCATCGTCGGGGGCATGCTCATGAAGCTGGACCGTCCGGCGGCTGCGGAGTTCTCATTCTTTCTCGCGATGCCCACGATGATGGCGGCTTTCGCCAAGGATGTCTTCGAGGTGAGGCACCAGATCGCCCCGGATCGTGCCGTCGAGATTGCCATCGGGTTCACGACGGCATTCATTGCATCGCTGGTGGTGGTAGGGCCGTTCCTCGCCCTGGTTCGGCGGTCCGGATTCGCTCCTTTCGCCTGGTATCGAATCGGCCTGGGCGCAGCCGTCTTGGCTGCCGTGGGAGCGGGTTGGCTGTGATGGCGTGGCTGCGGCGGCGATTTCTCGCCGGATTTTTCATAAGCGTCCCGCTTGTCATCAGCGTCGCCGCACTGGTCGCGATCTTCGGTATCATTGACCGTTTCACGGCGCCCCTGGCCACGCGGGCCTTGGGTCGGATCGTGCCCGGGCTGGGTATTCTCATCACCCTCCTCGTGGTGCTGCTTGTGGGCGTCGTGGCCACCAACGTCATCGGCCGGCGCCTGCTCGCGCGCGCGGAGAGCTGGCTGATGCTGATTCCGGTGTTCCGTACGATCTACGCACCGGTAAAGCAGTTGGTCGTGGCGTTTTCGCCGGACAACGAGTACGGCTTCAAGCGCGTGGTGATGGTGGAAGATCCGGCTCGTGGCCTCGTGATGGGGTTCCTGACAAAGGAATTCACGATCGACCGCGGTCACGGACCGGAAGCGCTGGTGGCGGTTTACGTGCCGACCAACCATTTGTACCTGGGTGACATCGTGCTCTTCGCTAGAGAGCGTGCCTTCTTCCCGGATCTGACGGTGGAAGAAGGGATTCGAATCTTCCTGACCGGGGGCATGTCGCTGCCCGGCCAGATCAGCGGCAAGCGATAGAAGGAGTGGAGATAGTGATGACCGATTCGTTCAAGGGGTTTGGCCGTGCGGTGTTGCTGGCAGTTGCGCTCGTCGGCGCGATCGCCGCACCTGTGGCGGTGATGGCCCAGCAGCCGGAAGTGGTTGCTCCGCCGGCAGAAGCGGCGGTGGGGGGCGAACGGGCGGGCGGCGAGGTGAACCTCGTGCTGCCGGCGCTCGATCAGGTGCAGGTGGGGGGCTATAACGGCCGCTCACTGCTGATGATCGGACTGCTGGTCTCGCTGGCTGGCGTTGCCTTCGGCCTGACCATTCAGCGTCAGCTCAAGAACCTGCCGGTGCACAAGTCGATGCTCGAGATCTCGGAGCTGATTTACGAAACCTGCAAGACCTACCTGGTCACGCAGGGGAAGTTCATCGCGATTCTGGAGGTCTTCATCGCCATCGTCATCGTGCTTTACTTCGGAGTGCTATCGGGGCTCGACACGATGCGGGTCGCCATCATCCTGCTCTTTAGCGTCATTGGCATCCTCGGCAGCTACAGCGTGGCCTGGTTTGGCATCCGGGTGAACACCTACGCCAACTCCCGGACTGCGTTCGCCAGCCTCGAAGGGCGCCCCTATCCGATTTACGCGATTCCCCTGAAGGCGGGCATGAGCATTGGGATGCTGCTGATCAGCATCGAACTGTTCATCATGCTCTGCATCCTGCTGTTCATTCCCGGCGACTATGCCGGTCCCTGCTTCATCGGCTTCGCCATCGGCGAGTCGCTCGGAGCGGCGGCGCTGCGCATCGCCGGTGGCATCTTCACCAAGATCGCTGACATCGGTGCGGACCTGATGAAGATCGTCTTCAACATCAAGGAAGACGATGCGCGTAATCCCGGTGTCATCGCCGATTGCACGGGTGACAATGCCGGCGACTCTGTGGGCCCGAGCGCCGATGGCTTCGAAACCTACGGCGTGACTGGCGTGGCGCTGATTACCTTCATCCTGTTGGCCGTGCCGCAGGAAGTGACGCAGGTCAAGCTGCTCGTCTGGATCTTCGTGATGCGCGTGATGATGATCATCGCCAGCGGCGCGTCCTACGTCATCAACGAGACGGTCGCCAAAGGGCGCTACGCCAATGCCGCGACGATGAACTTCGAGGCGCCGCTCACGTCGCTGGTCTGGCTGACCTCTATCATCTCGGTCGTCGTCACATACATCGTCTCCTACCTGCTCATCTCCGACCTCGGCGATTCAACGCTCTGGTGGAAGCTGGCCTCGATCATTACCTGCGGCACGCTGGCGGGCGCGATCATTCCCGAGCTGGTCAAGGTCTTCACATCCACCGAGTCCCGACATGTGCGGGAGGTCGTGGCGTCGTCGCGCGAGGGTGGCGCGTCGCTCAACATCCTTTCCGGACTCGTGGCAGGCAACTTCAGTGCCTACTGGCTGGGGCTGAGCATTGTCGCGTTGATGTCAATTGCCTATCTCGTCAGCTCGGCAAGCGCGTCGATGTCCGATCCGGCCTTCATGCTGGCTCCGGCGGTATTCGCATTCGGCCTGGTGGCGTTCGGCTTCCTCGGCATGGGTCCGGTCACCATCGCCGTGGATTCGTATGGTCCTGTTACCGACAATGCGCAGTCGGTCTATGAACTGTCGGTGATTGAAAGTCTTCCTGGCATCGAGCAGGAGCTCAAGCGCGACTTCGGTATCAACGTGAAGTTCGAGCGCGCCAAGGAACTGCTCGAGGAGAACGACGGCGCGGGCAACACCTTCAAGGCCACGGCGAAGCCGGTGCTCATCGGCACGGCAGTGGTCGGTTCGACGACGATGATCTTCTCGATCATCGTGGCGTTGACGCATGGCCTGACCGAGAATATCGACAAACTGTCGCTACTGCACGCTCCCTTCATGCTCGGACTCACCACTGGCGGCGCCGTGATCTACTGGTTCACCGGTGCATCGACACAGGCAGTGACGACCGGCGCCTACCGCGCGGTCGAGTTCATCAAGGCGAACATCCGCCTCGACGACACGGTCACGAAGGCATCGGTGGCCGACAGTAAGAAGGTCGTGGAAATTTGCACCCAGTACGCCCAGAAGGGGATGTTTAATATCTTCCTGACGGTGTTCTTCTCGACGCTGGCGTTTGCGTTCGTCGAGCCCTACTTCTTCATCGGCTACCTGATCTCAATTGCGCTCTTCGGTCTCTACCAGGCGGTATTCATGGCCAACGCCGGCGGCGCATGGGACAACGCGAAGAAGATCGTGGAGACTGAACTCAAGATGAAGAACACGCCGCTGCATGCGGCAACGGTGGTGGGCGACACGGTCGGCGACCCGTTCAAGGACACCTCGTCCGTTGCGCTTAACCCGGTCATTAAGTTCACGACCTTGTTCGGGTTGCTCGCGGTGGAACTCGCGGTTAGCCTAGGACGGGACATGGGACAGGGCGTGAGTCACCTGCTTGCTGCCGTCTTTTTCGCAATCTCGGTGGTCTTCGTCTATCGTTCCTTCTACGGTATGCGGATCGGTTCAGAGGCGCATTAGAAACGTTACAGAATTTGCCCTTGCGATCGGACCAAAGCACAGTAAAATGCCCGGTCTGCTCGCAAGGGACGTCTTTCAGACACACCTCAGGAGCGGCCCCCGGGAACTTCGGAGCACTTTCCGGGATCCGGTGTCTAAACTTGGCGGCGAAGTGCCCCAAGTCACTGCACTTGTGTCATTGAACTATTGACTGAGGCTAGCTATAATCGGCCGTTTGTAGCGGCGGTCGACGATACGTTTTAGGAGGGTTAAGTCCGGTGCCACGACCAGAAAAGATGTTCAGCGATGTCGTCGACCCCTCTGTGAAGATGGGTAGTAAGCAGGGCGCCTCGGTGTTCCTGACCATCGTTATTGAGGTGGTAGTGATCGGCGCGGTCGTGATCATCCCGCTGATGGCGGCCGACATTCTGCCGACTCCGCCATCGATGATGGCGTTCGTGGCTGCGCCACCGCCGCCACCGCCGCCGCCACCGCCGCCACCGCCACCCCAGGCCGCCGCACCGAAGCCGGTGGTACAGGCAAACCCGGCGGCGGCACCAACGGAAGCGCCATCGGAGATTCGGAAGGAAGTACCGATCGACACCAGCTTTGACCGTAATGCCGGGGTCCAGGGTGGTATTCCTGGAGGTATCGTCGGTGGCGTCATGGGTGCTCCGGAAGCACCCCCGCCGCCCCCGCCGCCCCCGCCGCCAGCCCCGGTTCGGGTCGGTGGCAACATCAAGCCGCCGCAGAAGACGAAGGACGTGCGGCCGCAGTACCCGTCGATCGCCCAGTCAGCGCGCGTCCAGGGCGTCGTGATCATCGAAGCCACCATCGGTCCGAATGGCCGTGTGGCCGACGCGCGGGTGCTCCGCTCGATTCCGCTGCTTGATGCAGCGGCGCTCGATGCGGTGCGCCAGTGGGAGTTTTCGCCCACGCTGCTTAACGGCGTTCCCGTTCCCGTCATCATGACGGTGACGGTACAGTTCACGCTCAGCTAGACACCACCACTAGATAGGTCTTTCAACACTTTGCGGAGGATGCAGTAATGAAAGTTCGGAAGATTTCGCAGATCGCATACGCTGGGCTCGGGATGCTGGCGCTGGCCACACCGGCATTTGCGCAGGAGGGTGGTGGGCTTGACATCATCGGCATGTTCCAGTCGATGGGCACCGTCGCCTGGTCTGTGGCCATTGTGCTCTTCATCATGTCGTTCTGGTCGGTCGGCGTCTCCGTCGAGCGCATTTACACTTTCAGCCAGGCGCGGAAGCAGTCGAAGCTGTATGCCCCGCAGGTTGCCAAGCACCTCAAGGACGGCCGCCTGAAGGAAGCCATTGCGCTGTCGGCGTCGAAGGATTTCCGCTATAGCCACCTCGCCAAGGTCGTGCTGGCCGGGCTGCAGGAGTACCAGTTCCAGCAGGAGAGCAGCGGTTCGCTCGCCCGCGAGGACGTACTCGATACCGTCCGCCGTTCGATTCAGCGTGCCAGCGCACTGACCGCCAATGACCTCAAGAAGGGCATCAGCACCCTGGCAACCATCGGCTCGACCGCGCCGTTCGTGGGACTGCTCGGAACGGTAGTCGGTGTTATCAACGCATTCGTCGGTATCGCGTCGACCGGTTCCGGTGGCATCGGCGCTGTCTCGGCAGGTATCGCAGAAGCCCTCGTCGAGACCGCACTTGGTCTCTTCGTCGCCATCCCGGCGGTCTGGTTCTACAACTACCTCACCGCCCGCCTCGAGTACTTCAACGTGGAGATG
>CANJYC010000147.1 GCA_947478985.1 Acidobacteriota bacterium
CTCAGGATTCGCATCGTGCGCGGCCGGTGGGACGCCGAGGATCTGACGGAGTTCTTCGCCCTCCATCACCTCCTGCACGAGCAGGCGCCGCGTGACCGTCTCGAGCAGGTCGCGGCGGGCCGAGAGGATCTCGGTCGCCTCGCTGTGCGCAGCGTTCATGATGCGCTTGACCTCGGAGTCGATGAGCCGGGCGGTGTCTTCCGCGTAGGCCCCGCGCTCGGGGCCAATCGGAATATCGAGGAACTTGCTCCGCTTGGCGCCGTCGTAATTGATGGCGCCGAGCGCGTCACTCATGCCCCATTCCATCACCATGGCTCGGGCGATGTCGGTGGCGCGCTGAAGATCGTTCTGGGCGCCGGTTGAGATCTCGCCGAGCGCGATCTCCTCGGCCGTCCGCCCGCCCAGCAGCACGGCGAGCTGGTTGAGCAGGTCCTTCCGCTGCATGAGGTAGCGGTCCTCGAGCGGGAGCTGCATGGTGTAGCCGAGCGCGCCGAAGCCCCGCTGGACAATCGAAATCTTGTGTACCGGGTCCATGCCGGTAATGGCGGTGGCCACCAGCGCGTGTCCGGCCTCGTGGTAGGCCACGATTTCACGCTCCTTGGTGCTCATCACGCGCTTCTTCTCGAGGCCGGCAATCAGCCGGTCGATCGCCTCATCGAAGTCGTGCATGTCGACCGACGTCTTGTCCTTCCGCGCAGCGAGCAGTGCCGCTTCGTTGACGAGATTGGCGAGGTCAGCACCGGCAAAGCCAGCCGTCCGTGCCGCGATCGTCCGGAGGTTCACGGTCGGGGAGAGCTTGACCCCCTTTGTGTGAATCACAAGCACGGCCTCGCGGCCTTTCACATCCGGTTTGTCGACCAGCACCTGCCGGTCAAAGCGTCCGGGTCGAAGCAGCGCCGGGTCGAGCACCTCAGGGCGGTTGGTGGCTGCCATGATGATGATGGCTTTGTGCGAATCGAAGCCGTCCATTTCAGCCAGGAGCTGGTTCAGCGTCTGCTCGCGTTCCTCATGGGAGCCCATGGGGCTCTGCACGCGGGCCCGGCCAAGTGCGTCGAGTTCGTCGATGAAGATGATGCAGGGGGCCTTGGCTTCGGCCTGTGCGAACAGGTCGCGCACGCGCGCCGCGCCGACGCCGACGAACATCTCCACGAATTCCGATCCGCTCAGGCTGAAGAAGGGGACCTTGGCCTCACCGGCCACCGCGCGGGCGAGCAGCGTCTTACCGGTGCCGGGCGGGCCGACGAGCAGCACGCCCTTGGGAATGCGGCCGCCGAGCGTCGTGTACTTCTTGGGGTTGCGCAGGAACTCCACGATTTCCCTGAGTTCCTGCTGCGCTTCGTCGACGCCCGCGACGTCGGCGAAGCTGACCTTCACGTCGTCGTCTGAAAACACCCGGTGCTTGCTGCGCGCGAACGACATCACGCCGCCTTCGGCGCCTCCCATGCGGCGCATGAAAAAGCTCCAGAGTGCGAAAAGCAGCAGCAGGGGCACGATCCAGCCGAGCACTTCGGGAAGCCAGCGGCTGACGAACTCGCCGGTGTACTTCACCCCGGCGGCATCGAGGTCTTCGAGCAGTTTCGGATCCTCGATCCGTGCGGTGCTGAAATTCTGCTGGCCGTTGATTTCGCGCTTGTACGAGCCGCGAATCACCTGCTCGCCGACCATGATTTCGGCCACCTGGCCGCCACGGACAGCCACCTTGAATTCGCTGTACGAGATCTGCCGGCCCGCCGGCGTCAGGAAATAGGCCTGCGCCAGCGCCACCACGAGGAGCACGCCGAGGACGTACCAGACGGCGCTTCCGGGACGTCCCCCGGGGCCAAGCGTGCGCTTGTCCCCGGGGCGCTTGTCGCGGGGCTTCATACCGGGAGAAGTGCCTGCGTTAGCCACTACGCGTCGACTGCCTGAGCTGGGGAGAACACGAGTCCATTGTCTCCCACATCAACGGTGATGCGGTCGCCCTCCTTGAACCGTCCCTCGAGCACGTGCATGGCCAGCGGGTCGAGCACGCGCCGCTGAAGCGTGCGCTTGAGCGGACGCGCGCCATACATCGGGTCGTACCCGTCGGCCACCAGGAACTCCTTGGCCCGGTCCGTGAGCTCGACGTGGATCTTCCGATCCTCGAGGCGCCTCAGGAGTCCGCGGCCCTGGATGTCGATGATGTGCTTCATGTGCTCGATGCCGAGCGCGTGGAAGAAGATGATCTCGTCCAGACGGTTGAGGAACTCCGGGCGGAAGTGGTTCCGGAGCGCCTCGGTAACCGAGCGCCGCACGCCTTCGCCCAGTTCGCCCGTGTGGTCGGCGATGTACTGGCTGCCGACGTTCGACGTCATGATGACGACCACGTTCTTGAAGTCGACCGTGCGTCCCTTGCCGTCGGTGAGCCGTCCGTCGTCGAGCAGCTGCAGGAGCACGTTCAGCACGTCCGGGTGGGCTTTCTCCACCTCGTCGAACAACACCACGGCGTAGGGCCGCCGGCGCACCGCTTCGGTGAGCTGCCCGGCATCGTCGTAGCCGACGTAGCCGGGCGGCGCGCCGATCATCCGCGACACCGTGTGCTTCTCCTGATACTCCGACATATCGATGCGGATGAGCGCGTGTTCGTCATCGAACAGGAATTCGGCGAGCGCCCGCGCCAGCTCCGTCTTGCCCACGCCGGTCGGGCCCAGGAACATGAAGCTGCCGAGCGGCCGATTGGGATCCTGCAGCCCGGCTCTGGCGCGGCGGATGGCGTTGGCGATGGCGGTAATCGCTTCCTGCTGGCCCACCACGCGCTGGTGGAGGCGGTCCTCCATGTGAATGAGCTTCTGCACTTCGCCTTCGAGGAGCCGCGTGACGGGGATGTTCGTCCACTTGGCAACCACCTCGGCGATGTCCTCCTCGTCGACGTCTTCCTTGAGCATGCGCGGCACCTGGTTCTCCGGCGCCGGCTGGCCCTGCTGCTTGATCTGCTTTTCCAGCGCCGGGAGCCGGCCGTATTGCAGCTCAGACGCCTTGGCATAGTCGCCGGCGCGTTGCGCGCGCTCGATCTCCAGCCGAACCTGTTCGAGTTCCTCGGTGACCTTGCTCGCGCCCTGGATGGCAGCCTTCTCGCCCTCCCACTGCGCCTGGAGCCGCGTCTGGTCTTCCTTCAGGTCGGCGAGTTCCTTGTCGAGTTTGCCCAGTCGGTCGATGGAAGCCTTGTCGGTCTCCTTGCGCAGGGCTTCGCGCTCGATCTCGAGCTGCATGATCCGGCGCCGCACCTCGTCGAGCTCCACCGGCATCGAGTCAATCTCCATGCGCAGTTTTGAGGCCGCCTCGTCCATCAGGTCGATCGCCTTGTCCGGGAGGAAGCGATCGGTGATGTAGCGGTGCGACAGGATGGCCGCAGCCACCAGCGCCGCGTCCTTGAAGCGGACGCTGTGGTGGATCTCGTAGCGTTCGCGCAATCCGCGCAGGATGGAGATCGTGTCCTCCACGGTCGGCTCGCTCACGACGACCGGCTGGAAACGGCGCTCAAGGGCGGCGTCCTTCTCGATGTGCTTGCGGTACTCATCGAGCGTCGTGGCGCCGATGGTGTGGAGCTCGCCGCGCGCCAGCATCGGCTTGAGCATCTGGGAGGCGTCCATCGCGCCCTCGGCAGCGCCCGCGCCGACGACCGTGTGCAGCTCGTCGATAAAGAGGACGATCTTGCCGTCCGACTCCGTGATCTCCTTCAGCACCGCTTTGAGCCGTTCCTCGAACTCGCCCCGATACTTGGCGCCGGCCACCAGCGCGCCCATGTCGAGCGCGAAGATCCGCTTCTGCTTCAGGCCCTCGGGAACGTCGCCGCGCACGATGCGCTGCGCCAGCCCTTCGACGATGGCCGTCTTGCCGACGCCCGGCTCACCGATGAGCACCGGGTTGTTCTTCGTGCGGCGCGACAGCACCTGGATCACGCGGCGGACTTCCTCGTCGCGGCCGATGACCGGATCGAGCTTGCCCTTCTGGGCCAGCTCGGTGAGATCGCGGCCATAGCGGGTGAGCGCCTCGTAGGTCGCCTCCGGCTGCTGCGAGGTCACGCGCTGGTTCCCGCGGACCATCGTCAACGCGGTGTAGAGGGCATCCTTGGTGACGCCGGCCTTCTGCAGCATCTGTGCGGCAGGGGAGCGCCCGGCCTCGCTGGCGAGTGCGACGAACAGGTGCTCGGTGCTGACGTACTCGTCCTGCAGGCGCTGCGCTTCGGCCTGCGCCGAGTCGAAAATCAGCTTCATGCGTGGCGAGAGGCGCACCTCGGCGCCATAGGCCTGCGGCATCTGCTTCAGTAGAGCCCGCCCGTCGGCGGCTATGCGCGCCGCGTCGAGCTGCATCTTGCTCAGCAGAGACGGGACGATGCCGCCTTGTTGCGTGGCCAGCGTCACAAGCAGGTGTTCGGGTGTGACCTCGGCATGATTCTGCTCGGTGGCCAGATTCTGCGCGGTGATGACCGCTTCCTGCGCTTTTTCCGTGAACTTGTTGAGATTCATGGTGGTATCCGTTAAACGGCGGAGGGCGTCTCCGCCCCGCTCATAAGTTTCGCCAGCGCCTCCCAGTGTTCCCGCTCGGCAGGCGTCAGCGTCGAAGGAAGTTCGATGTCGATGCGCGCATACAAGTCACCCTTCTCCTCGGGCTTGTTGACCGAGGGCATCCCGTATCCCTTGAGCCTGAACATCTGGCCATTCTGAGTCGTCGCCGGAATCCGCAGCCGCGCGGGCTTGCCGCTGATGGTCTGCACCTCCGCCTCGCCGCCCAGGACCGCCGTCGGCGCCGCCACCGGTGCCTTGACGTAGAGGTCACGTCCCTTGCGCTCGAAGAGCGGATGGGGTGCCAGCTTGACGCGCAGGTAGAGGTCGCCCGATTTTGCGCCCCCGGCGCCGCTCTCGCCCTCGCCGGCGACGCGGACGCGTGACCCGTCGCTGACGCCAGCCGGGATGCGGACATCCACCGTGCGGGCGCGGCCGTCGTGCGTCATTGCGAGCCGTCGGGTTGCGCCCCGGAAGGCGTCCTCGAGCGTGAGTTCCAGTTCGTGCTCCACGTCGCGGCCGGCGCGCTGACGCGAACGGCCCCGCGGGGCACGGCCGGGTTCCGCTGCGCCCCCGAAGAAGGTGGTGAAGAAGTCGGAGAACGGGTTCGCGTCCCCGAACATCGCCTCCATCTCCTCCTGCGTCATCGTGCGGGAGCCGCCCTGCTGGCCGCCGCCGAAGCCACCCGCGAACGGGTTGGCGCCGCCGTGGGCCCCCGCCTGTTCGTAGGCGCGCCAGTTGGCGCCGAGTTCGTCGTACTTCTTGCGTTTCCCAGGGTCGCCGAGCACCTCGTAGGCCTCGTTGATCTCCTTGAACGTCGACTCGGCGACCTTGTTCCCCGGGTTCACGTCGGGGTGATGCTTGCGCGCGAGCTTCCGGTAGGCCTGTTTGATTTCCTTCTCGGTCGAGGCCTTGGTAACGCCGAGCGTGGTGTAGTAGTCCTTGAAGTCCATCGCGCGCCTCAGAGGCCCAGTGCGTCGTTGA
>CANJYC010000148.1 GCA_947478985.1 Acidobacteriota bacterium
GACGGATGCCGCGGAACATATACGTGGAGACGGTGTCGGCGGCTGCGGTGAGCGTGATCGCGCCGGGATTGGGGTCGTTGGGATCGGCGAAGGGGCGGTCCTGCGCGTGGGCAACGGTTGCGGCGAACAGGAGGACGAACGCCAGCGGCGCGACGGAGCGGAATCGAATCGGCATGCTCGAGTATAACGTCGGCGCCTGCGGCAGGCGCGACGGAGGGGAACTAGCGCGGGCGGACGACGAGCTGGCCGCGCATCTCGGCATGGCGCGAGTCGCTGGTCAGGTTCGAATAGAAGGGGAAGGTGCCTGGACGGTCGGCGCGGAACTCGATCGTGACAGAGCCGCCAGCCGGGATGCGCTTGGCGACGCGATACTCGTCAATCGTGATGCCGTAGGCGACGTCCTCGCTGCGGACCGTCAGCGTCACGAGGTCGTCCTGTGACACCTCAAGGCGCGAGGGGGAGAACTGGAAGTCTTTGGCGACGACGGTGATCTGGCGCCGGTTGGGCGTGTCCTGGGCCAGGAGAGGGGAGAGTGCGGAGCCTGCCAGAAGGCAGGCCCCGCCAGTGAGGAGCGCGATCCCGACGATGCGACGGGATGGCAGCATGTGAACGGCTAGGCCTTGGTGTCCGGGACGGCGTCGGCCGCCTTCGGAGCCTCGTCGGTGAGCAACGCCTTCCGGCTCAGGCGGATCTTGCCGGTCGGGTCGATGGCGATGACCTTCACGAGGATCTGCTGGCCTTCCTTCAGCTCGTCGCGCACGTCCTTCACGCGATGGTTCGCGATCTCGGAGACGTGGAGCAGGCCGTCGGTGCCCGGGAAGATCTCAACGAACGCACCGAAGTCGGTGATCCGCTGGACCTTGCCCATGTAGGTCTTGTTCAGCTCGGGCGTCGCGGTCAGCTCCTGAATGATGCCGATCGCCTTGGCCGCCGACTCGCCGTCGGCCGACGCCACGTTGACCTGTCCGTCGTCCTGCACGTCGATCTTCACGCCGGTCCGCTCGATGATGCTCCGGATCATCTTGCCGCCCGGTCCGATGACGTCGCGGATCTTGTCGACCGGAATCTTGATCGTGATGATTCGCGGTGCGAACAGCGACATCGCGCCACGCGGCGCGTTCAGCGTCTTGGCCATCTCGCCGAGGATGTGCAGGCGGCCCGCACGTGCCTGGTCGAGCGCCTTGGCCATCACTTCTGAGGTGATGCCGCTGACCTTGATGTCCATCTGCAGGGCGGTGATTCCGGCAGCGGTGCCGGCCACCTTGAAGTCCATATCGCCGTAGTGATCCTCGGCGCCCGCGATGTCCGAGAGGACGGCGTACTTGCCGCTCTTCTCGTCGATGATGAGCCCCATCGCGATGCCGGCCACCGGCGCCTTGATCGGCACCCCGGCGTCCATCATGGCCATCGCACCGCCGCACACCGATGCCATCGACGACGAACCGTTCGATTCGAGGATGTCCGAGACGAGGCGGATGGTGTAGGCGAACTTGTCATCGGTCGGCACGACCGGCGCGAGCGCACGCTCGGCCAGCGCACCGTGGCCGATTTCGCGGCGGCCCGGACCGGTGAAGCGGCCCGTCTCGCCCACGGAGAAGGGCGGGAAGTTGTAGTGGAGCATGAAGCGCTTGTAGAACTCGCCGGTGACATGCTCGATCTTCTGCTCGTCGTCCGCGGTGCCGAGCGTGCAGGTGACCAGCGCCTGCGTCTCGCCACGCGTGAAGACCACCGAGCCGTGTACGCGCGGCAGGACCGTGGCCTCGCTCCAGATCGGCCGGACTTCGTCGAGCTTGCGGCCGTCGAGGCGGACGCCGCGCTCGAGCACTTCCTGGCGGAGCACCTTTTCCTTGAGGTGGTGGAAGATGCCCTTGGCTTCGGCCTTCTTCTCGGCCAGCTTCTCGTCCTCGGGCAGCGAGGCGATGTAGTCGGCGAGGACCTTGTCGACGCTGGTGTAGCTCTCCAGCTTCTCCTTGATCTTCATGGCCTTCTCGAGCGGCCCGAACATCTGCTTCTCGGCGGCGGCGTGGAACGCGGCGTCCACGGCCTTGGCCTTGACCTCAAGCTTCTTCTTGCCGGCGACCTTCTTCAGGTCGTCAATGGCGGTCACGATCAGCTTGATCGCGGCGTGGGCCGCCTCAAGCGCGCCCAGCACCTGGGCCTCGCTGACTTCCTTCGCGCCCGACTCGACCATGACGATGCCATTGAGGCTGCCGGCCACGATGAGGTCGATCACGCTCTGCTTGCGCTCGGCGAAGGAGGGGTTGACGATGTATTTGCCGTCCACCATGCCCACGCGAACGCCGGCGATGGTGTGCTCCTGCGGCGTCTCCGAGAGCGCCAGCGCCGCCGAGGCGCCGGTGATGGCGAGCACGTCCGAGTCGTTCTCGGTGTCGGCCGACATCACCATCGCGATGATCTGCGTCTCGTAGCGCCAGCCGTTCGGGAAGAGCGGCCGGATGGGACGATCGATCAGGCGGCTGGTCAGCACTTCCTTTTCAGGCGGCTTGCCCTCGCGCTTGAAGAATCCGCCCGGGATGCGGCCCGAGGCGTAGGTGTATTCGCGGTAGTCGACCGTGAGCGGGAGGAAATCGATGCCCACGCGCTCGCTGGCCGCGTGACACGCGGTGACGAGCACCATGGTGTCGCCGCAACGGACGATGACCGCGCCGTCGGCCTGCTTGGCCAGTTTGCCGGTCTCGATGGAGAGAGTGCGCGATCCGATTTGGATCTCGCGCCGCTGAATATTGACGTTGTGCATGGAAATGGACCGTCCCTTACTTGCGGATGCCGAGACGGCGGATGAGTTCCGCGTAGCGATTCGGGTCCTTGCTCTTGAGGTAATCGAGCAGCCGACGGCGCCGGCCGACGAGCATGAGCAGCCCTCGACGCGAGTGATGATCCTTCGCGTGGGTCTTGAAATGGTCTGTGAGGTAGGTGATGCGCTCGGTGAGCAGCGCCACTTGCACTTCGGGGGACCCGGTGTCGCCGTCGTGCGTCTTGTACGATCCGATGACTTCGGTCTTGCGATCCTTGGTAAACGCCACGCTCTACGCCTCCACGGGCGGCTCAGACATCACGACCATGGTCCGCGACTGCGGGGCCATGTCCGTGCACCGGGCACGCCGTATCTGTTGCTAAATGACCTTGCCGAAAGAACTTACATTCTAAGTCAGGACCACCGACGGATGTAAAGAATATGGGGCGTTTCCCCGTGTGGCGAGGGCCATGAGCCGGCCAGTTCCATCGAGGATCCTGACCCACGGCTGGTCCGGACGGTCGGAATCCACCGAAAAATGGCTGACTTCGAGGGCCCGCCCATGGGACACCCGGGTCAGCCCCTCGTCGGTGACCACGACCGACGGGAATCCCGGCAGGAGCTGCTCCAGGGGGATGAGGTCGACGTCGCCGACACCCTGCTGGAGCGCGTCGAGGGTCAGCGCTTCGGTCAGTCTGAACTCACCGCTGCGCGTGCGGCGCAGGGCCTCGAGGCAGGCGCCGGTGCCGAGGATCTGCCCCAGTTCGTGGGCGAAGGTGCGCACGTAGAAGCCGGCCGAGCAGGTGAGGGTGACCGTGGCGGTCGCACCGGTGAAGGACGTCACCTCGGCCCGCGTGACCGAGACCGGCACAGGCGTGAGGACCACTGGCTCGTCACGGCGCGCCAGCTCGTAGGCGCGCTGTCCGCCGACCTTCTTCGCTGAATACGCCGGCGGCATCTGCAGGTAGTCGCCGCGCAGTTGCGCCACGGCGGGCTCCAGCGCCGCCGCCGCGGGCTCGGCGTCGGTCCGCGCGGTCTCCTCGCCCGTGATATCGAAGGTGTCTGTGGCGCGGCCGAACCGGATGGTCGCCTCGTAGTCCTTGTCAGACGCGGTCAGGAAGCGCACCAGCCGGGTCGCCCGGCCGCAGGCCAGCGCGAGCACGCCGGTGGCGAGCGGGTCGAGGGTGCCGGTGTGGCCGATCCGCTTCTCGCCCAGCGTCCGCCGCGCGATCGCGACGACGTCGTGCGAGGTCAGCCCTTCGGGCTTGTCGATGATGAGGACGCCGTCCATGGCGAGGTCTACGCCCTGCGGTCGGCGGCGTCGATCGCCTCGACGATCTTCTCGCGAAAGGTGCGCTTCAGCTCTGCGATCGATCCTGTGGCGGAGCAGCCGGAGGCGTTCTTGTGGCCGCCGCCGCCGAATTGCTTGGCCACTGCATTGATATCGATCGTCCCTTTTGAGCGCATGCTGATGCGCCAGTCTCGAGGGCCGTCGTTCTCCTTGAAGAACACCACCGCCTGAATGTCCTTCACCGTCAGCGGCATGTTGATCAGCCCGTCGGTGTCTTCGTACGTTCCGCCGCAGCCGGTGGCGAGGGCATGGTCGACGTAGAGGGTGGCCAGCCGACCGGTCGGGTCGAGTTCCATCTGGTTGAGCACCGCGCCGAACAGCTTCAGCCGGCCGAGGTTGTTGCTGTCGAAGATACTGCGCGCCACGGCCGGCGGCTCCACTCCCGCCTCCATGCACAGGCGGCAGATCTCGAACGTCCGGGGCGAGATGCTCGAGTAGTGGAAGGACCCGGTGTCGGTGAGGATGGCGACGTAGACGTGGGTGGCGATCTCGCGCGTCAGGGGAACGCCGAGTGCCTGGATCAGCGTGAACACCATCTCGCTGCACGCCGCTGCTGACAGATCGACCCAGTTGAGCGCGCCGTACATGGCGTTGCCCGGATGATGGTCGATGTTGATGACGAAGCCGCGGTCGAGCCCGGCAACGCCGGTGCGCGCGAGGTCACCGGACTCCATCACGATCACCGCATCGCCGGGGTCGTCGACGCTGGCGGTGACGTCGATGTCGGCGATGCCGGGGAAGACCTGGAGCGGCGGTGGCGCCTCGTCGCGGAAGACCACGCGCGCCTCCTTGCCGAGCTGTCGCAGGGCGAAGGCCATGGCCAGGGCCGAACCGATCGCGTCGCCATCGGGTCGGGCGTGGGAGGTGATGACGAAGCGCTGCCGCGTGCGGATGGCCGCGGCCACCTGCGCGACGGTTACGGACTCAGTGGGTGTCGGGGTCGTCATCGCGAGCCAGGTCGGGCGCCGTGGACGCCGGATCGGTTTCCCGCACTTTGGCGCGCTCTGCGTCTTCCTGGTGGAGATCGCGGAGGACCTGTTCGATCCGGTCCTGGTGGATGATCGATTCGTCGAAGCGGAAGGTCAGCTCCGGCACGCGCCGCAGCCGCAGCATGGCGCCGAGCTGACGCCGGAGGAACGGCGTCGCGCGGTCGAGCGCCTTCGCCGTCTCCTTCCGCGCCTTCGGATCGCCCATGCTCGTGTAAAACACACGGGCCTGCTGCAGGTCGGGAGACACCTGGACGCGGGTCAGCGTGATGAACCCGATACCGGGGTCGTGCACCGCGCCGCGGCTGAGCAGGGTGCTCAGCTCGTCGCGGATCTGCTCGCCGACGCGATCGGGCCGATGGCCTTGAGGCATATGAATAGCGGGTCCGGTGGAC
>CANJYC010000149.1 GCA_947478985.1 Acidobacteriota bacterium
CAGACACTGGTCAACGCTGAGAAGAAGGAACTGGTGGCGGATCTTGCCGTCATCGAGGCCCGGCTCACCAAGGCGTCCGAGGCGCGCGGCGCGGTCGTCAAGGATCTCACCCCGCGCGTGCTGGCACTCTTCGATCAGGTCGCCAAGATGCGGAAGGGCGTCGGACTGTCCAGCGCCACGCACGACGGGCTCTGCTCGCTGTGTCACGTGCGGCTCCGACCGCAGGTGTTCCAGAAGATCCGCGCCAACGACAGCATCGTCCAGTGCGACAGCTGCCAGCGGATCGTCTACTACGTGCCGCCTCCGCCGCCGGTCGAGCATCCAGTCGTCCACACGTCGTGAGCCAGCCGTCGCTCTTCGGTTCCGCCTCGGGCGGCACGGCTACGGCCCACGTCGATGGTGGCTCTCGCGGAAACCCAGGACCGGCAGGGTACGGCGTCCACATCACGTTGGACAACGGCACGATTGTCGAGCTGATGGGCGCCATCGACCTCGCCACCAACAACGTCGCCGAGTACAACGGCCTGCTCGCCGCGCTCCGCTGGGCCGTCGATCAGCGCCTGCAGGTCTTGCACGTCCGCGCGGATTCCGAGCTGATGGTGAAGCAGATGAAGGGTGTGTACCGCGTGAAGAACGCGGGCCTGCTGCCCCTCTATCAGGACGCGCAGGGGCTGATGCGCCAGATCGGGCGCGTGACGTTCGAGCACGTGCGACGAGAATTCAACAAGGACGCCGACCGGCTGGCCAACGAGGCGATGGATGCGGTTGAGCGCCTGAGCCGGGGTGCATCGTAACAACATCGGACGACGTCACGTCGTCCGCGCGCGAATCACGCCGGCCAGCCTTCCCGCCTTCTCCTTCTCCGCCCTGAACGACGTGAGCACATCGAGGTGCTCCGCGGTGCACATCCCCGCCGCGTGGACACGCTCCTCGGGGACCCCGGCCAGAATCAACTGATCCCGATTCGCCCCGGCCACGTCGAGCCGCAGCGTCGACCGCTCGCGACTGCCGCGGGCCGGCGGGCGTGTCACAAACCAGCGATCGATCAGGTGACGCGCGTGGCCGGCCGCCGCGAACGCATCGACCAGTTCCGACCCGACCTCATAGCAGCACGCGCCAATGCTCGGGCCTATGGCCGCCACGATGTCGGCAGGATCGGTGCTGAACTCCCGGTGCATCGCCTGGAGCGCCGCCGCAGCTGCACCCGCGGCGGTGCCGCGCCAGCCGGCATGGACGGCCGCCACCGCGCCCGTCCGCCTGTCGCCAAGCAGCAACGGCACGCAGTCGGCCGCGCGAACGGCCACCGCCACCTGCGGATCGTCGGACACGAGCACGTCTGCTGCGGTGGCGGCGGACGGTCGTGCCTCTCCACGACGTACGACAACAACACCGTTGCCGTGGACCTGCGTAACCATCACCGCCTCCGCTGCACCGATCGCATGGGCCGCGGCCATCCGGCCTTCGGCAGACGACAACTGGAGTGCACGGCTCGTAAACAGGTGCGGCGCGATCGGATCGAGGGCACGGCAGCGCAGGGCCGGTCCCCACGCTTCATTTGTCCAGTAGAACGGCTCGGGAACAGAAGGAACAGGCATCGGGTGTCTCGAGTAGGCGATCAGTATAGAGCCCGCCCAGGAACCACGGTCGTCGATCGCGCACACGATCAGCGGGCATCGATCTCGCGGTGTCGGATAGCGCCATACCCTGCAGTGGCTTGCGCCGTTAGATACTCGGCTCACAATGCGGCGGGCACCTTGCGTTACTGACGCGGCAGGAGGACATGCCGTGATCGTCACAATCACACCGAACGAGAAGGACAATCCGCCGGGCAAGCTGGCCGAAGCGGAACTGCACTTCACCGATGGCGTGCTGGAGGGCCTTAAGCTGGTGGGTTTCGGAATCTGGGAGCGGCGCAACGGGGCCGGGCGCAACGTGACCTTCCCCGCCCGGCAATACTCAGTCAACGGCGAGCGTCGCAGCTTTGCGCTGCTTCGACCGCAGACCGATGCCACAGCCCAGGACCGCGTCCGCGAACTGATCCTCCAGGCCTACGCCGAGTCCGAAGAGAAGGCCGCGATAGCCAGCTGAATCAGGGTTGAGAAGAGTGAAGCCGGTCTGTCGTAGCCGCGCGATCGGCGGGATCGAACAGCTTCACGCGTGTCTCGTCACCCACGTCGAGCCGAGGCCGCCAGTCGAGCCTCGCGGCGACGGACCCTGGAAATTTCGACGCGAGCTCCCCCATCTCCCATTCCTCGATGAGGATGACGGGGTGACGGCCGAGCACGCGCAGGCGAGCGATGGCGGTATCGAGATCGACCGGGAGCAGGTCCCAGCGCAACACCGGGAGGCCCGTGTAGTAACGGGCGCTCGCACTTTCCTGCACCGCGATGACCACCGCGTTTGACGGCAGCGTGGCAGCCAGGTATCGGCCGGCGATGCGGTACCGCGCCTCGTAGCGACGCAGATTGAATGCCTGCTCGCGTGCGGCCACAGTTACGTTGAGCGAGCACACGACGGTCATCACGGTAAGCAGCGTCAGGCCCCGTGCGCCCTCCGGCAATCGCCGCAGCGCCACGGCCACCCCGGCACCGACGGCAACGCACACGATCGGAAACGCCGGAAGGAGGAAGCGCAGATACGACCACTCCTCGAACGCACCGTAGGGCAGATAGGACACGAGCAGAATCGCGGCCACCAGGCCCGCCAGTCTTGCCGCGGTGCGAAGTCCAACCGTAGCCTCCGGCTTCAGGCGAACCATCGCTGCCAGTGCGCAGGCCGCCAGCACGAGCAACGGCATCTCTCCGTGCAGAAGTCGCCCCGCATAGCCACGCAGGTTTACTGTCACGTTGCCGAGCGCGAACAGGTCGCCGATCCCGCCGTACCCGGAAGCGAAGGCGCTGCCGTAGAGACGCGTGTTGACGACCGCCAGCGCGATGAGCGCCGGGATGAACCCTGCGCCATACAGCACCAGCGCACGCCGGCGCAGTCGTCCCGGACGCAGCGGTTCGCGTGGCCACCCTGCGGCGGTGAGCGCCACCGCGATGGCAAGCGGGAGAAGATTCGGACGCGTCAGGACGGCCAGTCCACTGACTGCACCGGCAGCGGTAGCGGCGCCGGATGCCGGGGTCAACGCGAGCACCAGCGCCAGCCCCCACCACGCCGTCGCCGGCACGTCACTCATCGGCTGCACGAGTTGGAACAGCAGGATGGGACTGGTCGCCAGCAACGCCGCAGCAACGAGCCCGGCCGTGCGCGAATGCAGTCGCGCGCCGAGGGCGTAGGCACTCAGCACCGCGATCACCCCGAGCAACGGCACCACGAGGAACGGACCAGTGTCACCGGCTACGGGCAGGAGCGAAGCCATCACGAGCGGGAGACCTGGCGGATACGTCGGCACAATCTCGCCTGGATTGGGTCCAGGCCGATACCCGAGCGTCGAGAACGTCCACTCGGCCTGCGGCCAGCCGACTTCGCGCGCGAGCGGCTCGTCCCGCACGAGCGCGCCTCCCGCGATCAGGTCCGCCTGGCTGACGTAGCCGGCCGCATCGGCGCTGGAGGCCGCGTAGGTGCCACAGGCAATGCCGATGCCGGCGACGGCCGCTGCCAGAAGCAACGCCATGGGCGCGGCCCTGCGTTCCACAAAGGTGTCGATGGATAGCGCGGCCGCACGGAGCGCAGCACGACCGCACAGCGCGGCGCCGCCCCAGGCAAGCAACGCAAGCACGAGGGGCCCGGTGGCACGTCGCGCGGAGAGATAGATGGGACCGGACTCCAGCACGAAGCCGCCGGTGACGACGACGATGACGAGCACGAGCAGGGCGCCCGTGCCGACGGCCGCCAGCGCGCGACTACTGGAGCACGGGGAGAAGGCGCGCATTCTCCTTGTCACGCTTCGGCGGCAGCGTCCATTCCTCGCGCTGCCCCTTCTCGAACTCCGAGCGGAAGAAGCTGTCCTTCATGCCGCCGTCGATGATGTCCCACGGCAGGATGCGATCGGCCGACCGATCGCGGAACACGAAGAAGTCGGCATCAACCTCTGACTCGGCCACGGCAGCGCGCCAGTTGCCGCCGTTGCGCTCGGCGGCCTCGATGGCTGGCGCCACGCGGCGGTCGCCAAGGGACATGAGCGCCTGATAGAAGGAATGCCGCTCGGACTTGATGTTGAAGTAGACGTTGTCGATGCCCGCGAGCAGATGACGGAGGCGCTTGATCTTGCGGTCGATCGACGCGTCGTCCTCCATCGGCAGCCACTGATACGCCGTGCCCGGCTTGGGCACCAGGGGGTTAACGCTGCCCACGATGCGCCCGACATGGCCGCGGCCACGTGCATGCGACATCATGATGTCGCGCAGCTGCAGCACGAGGTCACGCATGGCCACCAGGTCCTCGTCGGTCTCGGTCGGCAAGCCGATCATGAAGTAGAGCTTCAGATTCTCCATGCCGCTTGCAAAGATCAGCTCCGCCGCCGCGAGGATCTCGTCGTTGGTGACGGTCTTGTTGATGACCCGGCGCAGGCGATCCGAGCCGACCTCGGGCGCGATGGTCACGGTCTTCTCACCACTCTGCCGCAGCAGCCGCATGATCGTCGGCGTCAGGTCATCCAGCCGCAGCGACGCCGGGCTGATCCCGTAGCCCATCTCGACCAGGCGCGTCAGGATCTCCTCGATCTCCGGGTGATCGCACAGCGCGATCGACACCAGTCCCGCGCGGGACGAGTAGGGACGCGCCTGCTCGGCGAGCTGCAGGATGCGGTCCTTGGGAAACGCCCGGACGGGCAGGTAGTTGTAGCCCGCCCAGCAGAAGCGGCAGAGGTTGGCGCAGCCGCGCACGACCTCGATGAGGAAGCGCGAGCCGAACTCGGTGTCAGGCGTGAAGATGGTGGTCGCTGGCGGATCGACCGCTTCTGTCGTCTTGAGCGCCGCTTTCTTGACCACCGGTGGCGCCCCCGTGCCCTCGCGTGCGACGTAGGCGGCGATGGTCCCGTCGGCGCCGTAGGTGACGTCGTAAAACGACGGCACGTAGAAGCCCCGCTCCTGCACCAGCCGATGCATCAGGTCGTCGCGATCGGACGCGGACTGGAACGCGCGCAGCAGTGGGGGAATCAGCGCCTCCCCTTCCCCGGCGGCGATGACGTCCGCGAAGAGCGCGAGCGGCTCTGGGTTAACGAAGGTCACGGCCCCGCCAATCAGGATCATCGGATGGTGGTGCGTGCGCTCGGTGGCGCGCGCCGGAATGCCCGCGAGCCGCAGCATCGTGAGGACGTTGGTGTAGTCCCACTCGAACGACACCGAGAACGCGAAGATGTCGAACTCGGACACCGGTGTCTGGGACTCGATCGTCACCAGGGGCTCCCGCGCCGCGATCTGCGCCGCAAGTTCCGTCTTCGGCGGCAGGAACACCCGCTCGCAGACGATGTCGGCTTCGGCGTTGAACAGCTTGTACACCGTCTGAAGCCCGAGATTCGACATGCCGACGAAGTAGGTGTTC
>CANJYC010000150.1 GCA_947478985.1 Acidobacteriota bacterium
AAGACCTGGATCACGTCGACGCCGGCGTCGATCTGTGCAATCAGATAGTCGGCGACGACGGTGGCGAACTTCTCGCAGAGGCGGTGCCAGGCATCCGGATGGCCATACATGAGCGCCTTGGTCTTCGCGAAGTTGTTGGAGTGCCCGCCCTCAATGGCGTAGGACGCCAGCGTGAACGGCGCGCCGGAGAAGCCGATAAGCGGCACACGACCACCCAGTTCCTTCTGGATCTGCACGATGGCCGTGAGCACATGCGCCAGCGATTCACGCGGCTCGAAGATGCGCAGCCGATCGATATCCGCGACCGTGGAAATCGGGCGCTCGATCTGCGGTCCTTCGCCCTTGATGAAGTCAAAGGGCAGCCCCATCGGCTCGAGCGGGAGCAGGAGGTCGGAGAAGAGAATGGCGGCGTCGACCTCGATGCGCCGGACCGGCTGCAGCGTGACCTCGGTGGCGAGGTCTGGCGTGGCACAGATGTCCAGGAGCGAATACCGCTCCCGGAGCGCCCGGTACTCGGCCATGTAACGACCGGCCTGCCGCATGAACCAGACAGGGGTGGCATCCACCGGCTCGCGCCGGCAGGCCTTGAGAAATCGTGATGTGGTCAACGGGACTCTCAGACGGGAATTTGCAGGAGCTCGCGGGCGAGCGTCACGAGCTCTTCGAGCCAGAGCGGTTTATAACGAAGCTCGGCGCCGAGGGTCTTGATTTCCGCGGCCTGCGCTTCATCGAGGTAGTAGTCGCCGGTGACAATGGCGACCGGGGTATGGGTCAGTCCGGCCATGGCGCGAATGGCCCTGAGAAACTGCAGCCCGCTGGTCAGGGGCATCCGCAGGTCAAGGATGATGGCGTGCGGACGGTGCTTCTGGGCCAGGGTCATGCCCTCGTCGGCTGAGAGGGCCGCCCAGACTTCGTACCCTTCCAGCCGGAGCATGCGCGAGAAGGTGTCGGTGACGCTGACATCGTCATCGACGATCAGGACGCGGGGGGTGATGCTGTCGGCGGGTGGCGACTCCACGACACATTGTGGGGCGCTCCGGGATCGGCGTCAAGCAACCCGGTCGCGGGCCTGCGGCGCGTCTTCCGCCGGGGTGTCCCTCGACTCGTGCTATATTCAGCCGGTTTCTGTGGGAGTTTTGGTCGCTTCACGCAAGTACACGCCTCGGAGGTTAGGTTGAGCCCCATCCTCGTGCGGCCCGTCCGCGAGCAGCTCGAGCACGATCGGGTCATTCGCCTGCTGCAGGTGAAATACAAGAAGAAGTTCGAGGCCTTGATTAATCCTGGCCACGAGCAGACCGCGTCGGTCCTGGTCGGGACCTCGCCCTGGTATCCGGACGTCGTCCTTTATTCGCAGGATCGCGGACGGAAGCTGGTGGGGACGGTCGAGGTCGAGACCGCCGAGTCGGTGAATAACCTGGAAGCGATGTCCCAGTGGCGGACATTCGGCCAGTTGAAGGCTGCGTTTCACCTCTACGTTCCCGCCTCGAGCATCGATACCGCACGGCGCATGGCCACCGAGCTTCAGGTCAATGTGGCCGAACTGTGGGTGTACAGCCTGATCGGCGACCAGATGCGGTTTACCCTGGTTCAGCGCTCCGCAGCGGGTGAGGCCAAGGCTCGGGCCGTGGCCGCCAGCGAGGCTCGGACGCGTGCAGCGGCCCAGGTGGCCAGGCCGCAGAGCAAGGCGGCGACGGCGCCAGCAGGCGGCGCGAGCCGGTCGAAGGTGAAGCCCAAAGCCCAGGCGACAGCCAAGACGGTGACCAAGACCGCAGCCAAGCCAGCGGTCAAGGTCAAGGCGAAGCCGGTCGCGAAGGCCAAGCCAGCGACGAAGACGAAGCCCAAGGTTGCGGCGAAAGCCAAGCCGAAGGTCGCGCCGAAGGCCAAGGTCGCCGCTGCCCGCCACAGCGACGCCAAGAAGAAGCCGGCGTCGCGCGGGCACAAGCGTAAGTAGCCTCGGGTGCCATTCCTTCGCGTCATCCGTGACAAGCGCGGGTATGAGACGACCTACCTCATGCAGTGGTATCAGGAGGGGAGTCGCCAGCGCGCGCGAATCCTGTACGCCTTCCGCACGCCCGGGGGGGTGCGGGTGGGGCGGCAGGCGCTCGATCCTGACGTGCAGCGTCAGGTTCAGCTTCAGCATCCAGACATCGACTTCAACTGGAAGGCCGTAGTCGAAAGCCAGCAGCTGATCGACGCGAATCCGGATCCAAGAACCCTGCGGCGACCGAGGCGTCGCCGCGACGATGAGCGGGCAGCCGCACCTGCGCCTGCCGTGGCGGCGCCCAAGCAGGCGCCGGCCGACACACCCACAGCCGAGCCGCCGCGACCGGCAATCCCGTCCGCGATTGAAGGCGCCACGCCGGACGAGCAGGTGGCCTTCCTCACCCACTGGTACCCGCTCGTGCGCGAACGCGTCGAGCGGCGGACGCCGGACCCGGTGCGCCGGGAGGCCCTGCTGGCGCTGACCGAGCGACTGAACCTGGCTGGCTGGACCGACGCCGATGCGCTCACCACCGGACTGGCGGCGGCCACCGAGGCACTCGAACGGCTCTCCCGTGTATTCGCCAAGCGCCGCCGGCGGGCGCGCAAGCCGCGCAGGCCCGACGATGCCAGCGGCCCGACGGCGCCGTCGCCTGCCGCTGACTCTGCGGCGCCGGAATCCTGATGAACTGGCTGGCCGGCGTTCTCTTACGCCTGGCGCATCTCGGGGCGTGGGGACCTGTGCTGTTCGTCCTGCTCTACATCGTCTCGGCCGTCGCGCTGGTGCCGTCGTTTCTGCTGACCGTGGCCGCCGGGGCACTCTTCGGCGTCTGGCGTGGCTCCATCATCGTGTTCGTTGGTGCAGTGCTCGGTGCGTGTGCGGCCTACGCCGTCGCGGTCCGCCTGACCAGAATTTCCGCTCTCGCCTGGCTCGATGACCATCCGCGCGTGGTGGCAGTGCGCATGGCCGTGGCAGGGGAGGGCTGGTGGGTGCAATTTCTCCTGCGGCTTTCGCCGGTCGTGCCCTTCAACCTGCTCAATTACGCGCTCGGCCTGAGTCAGGTCGCCTTCCGTGACTTCCTCTACGCGTCGATCGGGATGGTGCCGGCCATCGTGATGTACACGTATTACGGCAGAGTGGTCGGCGATGTCGCCAAGCTTGCCGCCGGCATCGCACCCCCGCGGGGACCCGAGTACTACGCGTTCCTCGGCGTTGGACTCGTGACCACCGTCGTGGCCACGACGATGATCACACGCGCCGCCCGGCGCGCGATCGAACTGCAGCGGGCCGCGTTGGTGACGACGCAACCGAACGCAATCGGGTAGTGTCCGGCGAGGCTTGGGTCGCCTAGTAGGCGTCGATCTTCTGGATGCGGGGAATATGGCGGCCGCCCTCGAATGGGGTAGCGAGCCAGGTGCGCACGATGGCGAGCGCGGTCTCTTCAGAAACCGTGCGCTGGCCTAGCGACAGAACGTTTGCGTCGTTGTGCGCCCGGTTCCAGATGGCCACCTGTTCGTTCCAGCAGAGCCCGCAGCGGACACCGCGGACGCGATTGGCGACCATAGCCTCGCCGTTGCCGGAACCGCCCAGGACGATGCCGCGGTCGCATTCGCCGCCGGCCACAGCCAGCGCTACAGGGCGGCAGAAATCAGGGTAGTCGCACGGCGCCTCGGAGTGTGTGCCGAGGTCCAGGACCGTGTGCCCCTCAGCGGTCAGCATCCGCTTTATGGCTTCCTTGTAGGCAAATCCCGCGTGATCCGAGCCAATGGCGATGCGAAACGTCACGGTTCACTACTCTATACGTCCTGCTATACTTTGCGCATGCGAAATTCCGCTAAGTGCTTGTATGCGGGAGCATTGGCGTTCCTGCTGGCCGTTGGTCTCCACGCGCAGGCGTCGCCGCAGACCGCGCCCGCGACAACCGCACAGCCCCCACAGCCCCCACAGCCGCCACAGCCCACGTTCCGGGCGAGCGTCGATCTCGTGACGACCGACGTGATCGTTCGCGATGGACGCGACCAGTTTGTCGCGGACCTCAAGGCCGGCGAGTTCGACGTATTCGAGGACGGCGTCAAGCAGGACATCGTGTCGCTGGTGCTGACGCACGGCGGGCGCGTCTACAACGTGCAGCAGCCCCCGACGCCTCCCGCGCAGGAGGGCATCATCCTGCCGCCGAGCCGTCCGACCAACGATGCCGCCGGGCGCGTGTTCCTCATCTTCATCGACGACCTGCACCTCGACTTCCGGAGCACCCCGCGCACCCGGGAACTGATTAAGAAGATGCTGCGGAACCTGATTCACGAAGGTGACATGTTCGGCATCGTGACGACGGGGACGTCATCGATCTCACAGCAGCTCACCTACGACCGGCAGGTTCTGGAGTCGGCCATCAGCCGGGTCACTGGCGGTGGGTTGCGGCCAGAAGAAATTATCAAGGGCATGACTGGCACCCAGGGACCCACCGAGTTGCGGTACCGCGCGCACGTCGCGTTTTCGACGGCGTACGAGCTGATGAAGAATCTGGAGAAGCTCCAGAATCGCCGCAAGGCCGTGATTTATATCAGCAGTGGCTACGACTTCAATCCGTTCGCGGATTCGCGGCTGAAGTATCAGGCGGAGCAGTTCCAAATAGATCCGTCCACGGATCTGAAGAGCGATCCCTTCCTGCGCGACATCAATCAGGGGTCGCAGTTCGCCGAGGCCGATCTGGTCAGCGAGCTTGGACAGCTAGTGCGAACCGCTAATCGCGCGAATGCCACCTTCTACACAATCGATCCGCGTGGGTTGGTCGCCGGTCCGGATCTCGATGAAGAGGTCGAGACGAAGGAGTGGCAGAACTACGTGCGCGAGACGCAGGACAGTCTTCGCGTGCTGGCCGAGCAGACTGGCGGGATCGCCGTGGTCAATCAGAACGACTTCGACAAGGCGCTGAAGCGGATCGACGCGGAAACCAGCGACTACTACGTGCTCGGCTACTACTCGTCGAATCCTGATCCGCTGAAGCGGACGCGCAGGATCGAGGTCAAGGCGAAACGCGACAACCTCAACGTCTGGTCGCGAACTTCGTACTCGCTCCGCGCGCTGCCGCCGTCGACGGCGCCCTAGCGCCGACTGACACACGCGGGCGCCATACATCGGCGTCAGACCGCCGCGATCGGAGTGGCTTATGGCGTCGGGCTGGCGGCGGCTTCGAGTGTCGGGCGCAGCTGGTCGAAGACGCGCAGGACTTCCGTCACCATCCGGGGTAGGCGACCCATCTTCGGATAGAGCCACCCGGTCTCTCGCTGCAGGAACTGTCCTGAAATCCTCGTGCAGAACAGTCGATTGTTCCGCACGTCATCGGCGGCCGCCTGCCACGGGATGATGCTGATCCCGAGCCCGTGCCGCACCATGGCCTTGATGATTTCCACGTTCTCCGTTTCCATCACAATCGCGGGTTCGATCCGCTCGCGCATAAAGAACTGATCGGCGATGCGGCGCGTGATGGAGCCGGTCTCAAAG
>CANJYC010000151.1 GCA_947478985.1 Acidobacteriota bacterium
CCCCTCGACGGTGCCGTCGTAGAGGTTCAGATGCGTCACGCGGACATCCGACGGGAGCGACTCGGGGTCCACGGCAAAGCCATGGTTCTGCGATGTGATCTCAACCTTCCCCGACTGCAGTTCCTTCACGGGGTGGTTGGCGCCACGATGACCGAACTTCAGCTTGAAGGTTCTGCCGCCAAGGGCGAGCCCGAGGATCTGGTGCCCCAGGCAGATGCCGAACATCGGGCGGTCGGCGGCGACCAGGGTGCGGACATGGCCAATCGCGTAGTCGACCGCGGCCGGATCGCCCGGACCGTTGCTCAGGAAGATGCCGTCGGGATTCAGCGCCAGCAGGTCCGACGCGGGCGCGGTCGCCGGAAAGACGTGCACGTCGCAGCCGTAAGCATCGAGCCGGCGCAGGATGTTGTATTTGATGCCGAAATCGTACGCCGCTACCTTCAGGCGCCTCGACGCTCGACGCTGAGGCTCAATGCCGAATGCCACATGCTCGGCTTCCCCTGACGCCGCGGACCTGTCGCGCCACTCGAACGCCCGCGCGGTCGTGACGCCCTTGACCAGATCCGACCCGGCCATGCTGGGCAGGGCGCGCGCCTTCTCCACCAGTTCACCGGGATCGACCTGCCCGGTGGCGATCATGCCGCGCATCACGCCCGCCGACCGCAACACGCGGGTCAACGCGCGGGTGTCGATATCGGCGATGGCCACGATGTGGTGTCGGACCAGGTAGTCCCGCAGGGTGCTGTCGGCTCGCCAGTTGCTCGAGACCGGCGACGCCTCGCGCATGATGAACCCGGCCACGTGCGGTGTCTGCGACTCGGCATCGCCGTCGGCCACGCCGTAGTTGCCGATCTGCGGCGCCGTCATCGTGACGATTTGCCCGGAATACGACGGGTCGGTGAGTATTTCCTGGTAGCCGGTCATGCTCGTGTTGAACACGACCTCGCCGCCTGCCTCGCCGGCCGCGCCGGCGGCCGTGCCGCGATACCAGGTGCCATCTTCAAGGGCCAGAATTGCGTTCATCTCGGTTCTTAATCTTATCTGCCGGGCACAGGCGCGGAACCGCCCACACGCACAACGAACCTCGCTCGACGTGCCGGGCGTCAAAGCTGTCGGGAAGTGCCTCTGGAATTGCACGGATCGTAACACGCAACCTTTGGAGCATCAATGCGTTACGCTCGAATCAACCCTCGCCTTGACAGTCTGTGTACGGCTCTGCAAGAGTAGCCGACGGTGCTCTCCCAGTCAGGCCCGACGGCGACGACCTCGCGGCTTCCCATCGACATCCGGCGTTTTGCGTGGATCAACCGGCTCGCGTCGGACTACACGTTCGACTACGCACGGCTGTCCGAATTCTTTGCCGGGAACCCGGCCGAACCGGCGGCATGGCGTGAGGCCATTGCCCGTGTCCAGCGGCATCAACGGCCCCGCGAGGCTGTCGCCGACGTTGTGTCGGCACAGCAGCAGCGTCGCCATGCCCCATCGGAGGCCCGGACTGCCGCTGCGCAGCTGCGCGACCCCGGTACCGTTGCCGTCGTCACCGGGCAGCAGGCCGGTCTGCTTGGCGGCCCCCTGTATACGCTGCTGAAGGCACTGACGGCCATCAAGCTGGCCGAACGCGTGCGGCAGGAGCACGGGGTTCCAGCCGTCGCCATCTTCTGGATCGATGCCGAGGACCACGACTGGGATGAAGTAAAGGCGGTCGGGCTCCTTGATGCCGACCTGAACCTCCATCACCCCTCGCTCGGCAACCCGGCTGGCGCACACGAGGGGCCGGTCGCGAGCGTGGCGCTCGACGAATCGGTGACGCAAACGCTCGCCGCGGTCGAAGCCATGCTGCCGGCCACGGAATTCACCGCCGACCTCCTCGCCACGCTTCGCGGTATCTACCGGCCTGGCGTCGGGATGGCGGATGCCTTCGGGCGGTGGCTCGAGTCGGTGCTCGGGCCACACGGTCTGATCGTCTTCGATGCGGCGGACCGCGCGGCAAAGCCGCTGGTGGCGGACCTGTTTGCCCGCGAGATCGAATGCGCTGGTGACACCGCCCGGCTGGCCGGCGAATCCGGCGCCGCGCTGCGGGCCGGCGGCTACCACGCGCAGGTCACGCCGCAGGAATCCAGCGTGGCCCTGTTCCACCTCAACGGCGCGCGCGAGCCGATCCGTTACCAGGACGGCCGCTTCCACTGGGGCGAGGAGAGCTGCAGCCAGCCCGAGTTAATGGCGCGTGCCCGGCAGACACCGGACCAGTTCAGCCCGAACGTCCTGCTTCGCCCCCTGGTCCAGGACACGCTGTTCCCGACGGTCTGCTATGTGGCCGGACCAAGCGAACTCGCCTATCACGGCCAACTCGGCCGCGTGTATACGGCCTTCGGTATCCCGCGCCCGCTCGTGCAGCAACGGGCGAGTGCCACGCTGCTCGACGCCAACGCCATGCGGTTCCTGGCCAGGCACGACTTCGCACTCGAGTCGCTTCGGCCGCAGGACGAGGCCGCATTGAATCAACTGCTCGAGAGTCAGCTCCCCCCGATCGTGGATGCCACGCTCGAAGACGCCGCCCGCGTCGTCCAGGAACGGATGGAGGCGCTCGCGGCGGCGGTCCCGCAGATTGACTCGACACTCGAAGCGGCCGCTCGTTCGACAGAAGGGCGCATGCAGGACGACCTCCGCAAGCTGCGCACCAAGATCATTCAGGCCTGCAAGCGCAAGGACGAGACGCTGCGGCGCCAGTTCAAGCATGCACAGGCACAGGCGTTTCCGGGCGGACACCCGCAGGAACGCGAGATCGGCTTCATCTATTTCCTGAACAAGTACGGCCCGGGACTCGTCGATCGACTGGGCGACGAGATGCCGCTCGAGATGGGCCATCACTGGGTCATCTCGATCTAGCTCGCGCCGGCCTTCCCGGAATTTGGCAGCCATGACTGAAAAGACGTCACGGAAGGGCGGACCGTCTCGGCCGCCGTTCGCCGCCCGCCCGCGATGGGCACGCTACGGCGCGTACGCCCTCGGTGCGATGGCGGTCGTCGTGCTGGCGGTCCTGGCCTACTTCTACTTCTCCTTTTCCGCGCTCATCGACGCGCGCCTCAACGGCGAGCGCGAACGGACCCTGCCCCGCGTCTATGCCCGGCCGGTGGAACTGCGGCGCGGGCAATCGTTAAGCCAGCTGGAGCTCCTGACCCGCCTGAACGATCTCGGCTACGCGCAACGGGCGCGCGCGGAGGTCCCAGGCGAGTTCGCAGTCTCTGGCACGGTCGTCACGATCACGCCCCGCAGCGGCGACCAGGCCGGAAAGACCGTCCGTGTCGGTTTTGCCGCCACGCCCGCGGCAACCCGCGGAGGCGTCCGGCCGCAAGCGCCGCGCACCATCCAGGGCATTGAGGTCATCAGCGGGGGGAAGACCACGGGCGAGCGGACCGATGTCGTGCGTCTCGACTCCCCGCTGCTCACGGCGCTGATGACCAACGGAGGACGCGAAAAACGGCGCCGGGTGCCGCTGTCCACAATCCCCGACTACATGCAGCGGGCCGTTCTGTCGATCGAGGACCAGGGCTTCTACTCGCATCCGGGCATCAACCCGTTCCGACTCGTGGCGGCGATGTTTACCAACGCCTTCGGTGACAATCCAAACGTCGTCGGCTACAGCACGATCACGCAGCAGCTCTCGCGCATGTTCTTTCTGTCTGATGAATTCAATGCCGAGCTGCAGAGCGGCGATCGCGGGCGGACGTGGACCTCTTACGGCCGCAAGATGCGCGAAATGATGATGTCGCTCGTGCTCGAGCGGCGCGCGTCGAAGGACGAAATTCTCGAGCTGTACCTCAACGACGTCTACCTGGGACAGCGGGGATCGTTTGCGATCCACGGCGTAGCGGAAGCCGCCAGACTGTTCTTCGGCAAGGACGTCGCCAACCTCAGCCTGAGCGAGGCGGCCGTGATCGCGGGCGTCATCCAGAGCCCGGCCAGCCGCTCGCCCTTCACCAACGCGCAGCGCGCGGTCGAACGCCGCAACCTGGTTCTGCGGGCGATGGCCGAGGAGGAATACATCACGGAGGATGCCGAGCGGCGCGCCGTGCGGGAGCCGTTGCAGGTGGTGGCCCGATCGATCGACAACGAGGCCCCGTATTTCGTGGACATGGTGAGCGACCAGATCGCGACCTCGTTTCCGGGGGTGACCGCCCAGCTCGGACGCGTCGACGTGTTCACCACCCTCGACCTCAACCTGCAGCGTGCCGCGCTCGACGCCGTGCGCAGTGGTCTCGCCAACGCCGACAGGCTGCTCTCCCGCCGCAGGCGCCCGCGTCGGGCCCAGGCGGCGCTCATTGCCGTTGACCCGCGCAGCGGCGACATCCTCGCCATGGTCGGCGGACGCTCCTATAACCAGTCGCAATACAACCGCGCCATCGTGTCGCGCCGCCAGCCGGGTTCCGTCTTCAAGCCGTTCGTGTTTCTGGCCGCCTTCGAGCAGGCGCTGGCGGAGGGACGCACGGATCTGACCGCCGCCTCACTGACCGCGGACGAGCCGACCACGTTCACCTTCGATGATCAGGTCTGGGAGCCGAAGAACTACGACGACTATGACGGGCTGATCACCTGGCGGCGCGCGCTGGCCATGTCCCGAAATCTCGGCACGATCCATGTCGGTGAGACCATTGGATTCAACAACGTCGCCGCGGTCTGGAAGAGGGTCGGCGTCGGCACGCCACCGCAGGCGTTCCCGTCGATCACGCTCGGCGTCTTTGAGCTGACGCCCATCGAGGTGGCGCAGGCCTACACGCTCTTCGTCAATGGCGGCGACGTGCGACCGCTGCGCGCGATTCAGCACATCGAGACGGCCACGTCTGACCTCAAGCCGAAAGTGGCACCCACGAGACACGTGGCGAGCCCGACGTCCGCCTACCTCACGACCAACATGATGCGCAGCGTTCTCAATGAGGGCACCGGCGCGTCCGCGAGAAGCAACGGATTCACACAGGACGCAGCCGGGAAGAGCGGCACGACGAACGAACTGCGCGATGCGTGGTTCGTGGGATTCACCCCGGAACTGCTCACAGTCGTCTGGGTGGGACTCGACGACAATCAGCCGGTCGGCCTGAGCGGATCGCAGGCGGCACTCCCCATCTGGACCGAATTCATGAAAGCGGCCCTCGCCGGTCATCCGAGCATCCCCTTCACCGTGCCCGCCGGCATCACGTTCGCCGAAATCGACCGTGATACCGGCAAGCTCGCGCTCCCGGGCTGCCCGCGTACCTACAACGAGTCGTTCCTCTCCGGGACCGAGCCGACTGAGTCCTGCGAGCTCCATCGCTGGTAGAGCTCGCGGCTTCGGGTTCGGCCGGGCCGCCCCCGGCTTATAATCAAAGCAGTTCATAGCTGCCCTTACCCAAGGTTTCCCCCGAGCTCACGGATCGGTC
>CANJYC010000152.1 GCA_947478985.1 Acidobacteriota bacterium
ACCGATTGGCTCACGGCCGGCTGAGTCCGGTGCAGCTTCATGGCCGCTCTGGAGAAGCTGCGTTCGGTCGCAACCTGCAGGAAAACACGGAGTTCGGTCAGTTCCATGGCAGATGTGCCCTCATAAGGACTTTTAATTAAAACAGAGTAATTATCATTTTGACAGCATCGTGTCCCATCGCGTCTACTGAATCACGGACCAGCCTGGGCGGAAGCGCCGGGGCGGCCGGGGAGGTTCCAGAAATGGCACAGGAACAGGTTCGGATCTTCGACACCACGCTTCGTGACGGCGAACAGGCGCCAGGCTTCTCGCTGCGTCCGTCCGAAAAGCTGCTGCTGGCCCGGCAGCTCGATGCGCTGGGCGTGGACATCATCGAAGCCGGCTTTCCCATCGCGTCGCTCGCCGATGCCGAAGCGGTGCGCGATATTTCGCTCGCCGTGCGTCGTCCGATCATCGCCTGCCTTGCGCGCTGCCATCGCGCCGACCTGGAGAAGGCGGTCGAGGCGATCAAGCCCGCGGCCCGCGGGCGCATCCACACTTTTATCGCGACATCGGACCTGCATCTGGCCGTCAAGCTCCGTATGACGCGCGAGCAGTGTCTCGAGACAGCGGTCGAAGCGGTCCGGTTCGCCCGCCACCACGTGGCCGACGTGCAGTTCTCCGCTGAGGATGCCACGCGCAGCGACATGGACTTTCTCTGCCGCGTCATCGAGGCGGTGATCAAGGCCGGGGCGACGACGATTAACCTGCCGGATACCGTCGGCTACTCGACGCCGGACGAAACCTACGAGTTCTTCAAGACGATCTCTGAGCGCGTGCCGCATTCGGATGCGGTGGTCTTCAGCGCCCACTGCCACGACGATCTCGGACTTGCTGTGGCCAACACGCTGGCGGCGATTCGTGGCGGCGCCCGCCAGGTGGAGTGCACGGTCAACGGGATTGGCGAGCGTGCAGGGAACGCGGCCATCGAGGAGATTGTCATGGCGATCCGCGTCCGCCAGGACCGGATGCCCTTTGACACCAACATCGACGCCAGGCAGATCTACGCCTCGAGCGAGATGTTGACGCGGCTGACCGGGCAGGGCGTGCAGGTGAACAAGGCGATTGTCGGGCGCAATGCGTTTGCGCACGAGGCGGGCATCCACCAGGACGGGATGCTGAAGGATCGCCGCACCTACGAGATCATGCGTGCCGAGGACGTGGGCGCGCCGTGGAATCCCATGGTGCTCGGCAAGCATTCGGGCCGGCACGCCGTGCAGAAGCGCTGCGCCGATCTCGGCATTGCCGTTGAGGGTGTCGAGCTCATCGATGTGTATCGCGCGCTGATGGCGATTGCTGACGACCGCAAGGTGCTCACCGACGAAGATGTCCGTGCGGTGGCGGCGTCAGTCCGGGCCGGCGCCGAGCCGCCCAAGACCGCCGGTGCTAAGACGTTCGAGGCGCCGGCCGCGGCGGTTGGTGCCACGCACGAGTCCGGCTACGGACACGGGGTCTAGCGCCCGCCGCTAGGCCTGCGGTTCGCCGTCGATCGTCACCTGCAGCTGCGGAACGGGGACCGGAATCCTGCGGTCCGTGAAGATCTGCGCGATCCGCTTCCGGAGTTCCCGCCCCACGAGAAACTGCTTCAGCGGCACCGTCTTGATGCGGGCCTTGAGGAACAGCGTCCCGGGCTCCCAGCTATCCACACCGAACACGTCGAGCGGCTCGAGAATGTGCGGCGCGAACACCGGGTCGTGCATCAACGTCTCGGCGGCGTCACGCATGGCCGTGATGGCTCCCTCCACGTCGGTGTCGAACGGCACACTGATCTGGAGGACGTAGTAGGAGAAGTCCTTCGAGGAGTTGGCGAGCGTCTTGACCTCGCCGTTCGGGAACACGTGCACCGAGCCTGACTCATCGCGCAGCACGATCGTGCGAAGGTTCAGCTCTTCAACCAGCCCGCCCTGACCGTTGACCACGGCAACATCGCCGACGCGCACCTGGTCCTCGACGATCAGGAAGAAGCCCGAGATGATGTCGCGCACGAGGGTCTGTGCGCCGAAGCCGACGGCGAGGCCCGCGATGCCGGCGCCGGTGAGCACGGGGGTGATGTCGACGTCGAGCTCACGCAGGATCATCAACGCGGCGATGCCGAACACCAGCGTCGAGAGTGTCTTCTGCAGCAGACGCCCGAGCGTGTTGGCGCGCTTGCTGCGCTCGTGGACGTCCGGGCCGCTGCCGCGGCTCATCTCCAGCTCGAATCGCCGCGCGGCGGCCGACCCGATGTGGACGATCAGGTAGGCGCAGAGCGCGATGACCGCGATACGAAGTCCGGCGTCGAGCACCCATCGAAGCACCGTTTCTGGGTTGCTGCCGAATCTTGTGCGGTAGCCGACCAGGTTCAGCGCCGGAAACGAGAGCGCGACCGCGGTCACGAGAAAGATGACCAGCCGGATGATGCGGCGGGGGCGATCGACGAACCGGGTCTCGGCGCCGCGGTCGGCAACGACGGCCCGAAGAATCGACTGCACGATGCGCCCGACCAGGTCGGCGACCAGATAGGCCGCCGCCATCGCCATGCTCAGCGCAAGCAGGACTTCGAGCCAGTTCGTCTGGAGCCTGTTCATATCATGAGAAAAAGGGGTCGGGAGTCATTTAACGAGGACATCCAACGGTTAGAGGTTGTTTGGGTGTCCTCGTTAAATGACTCCCGACCCCTTTTCTTAATTGGTTCTTTCGACCGGAATCCGGACTTCGATGCGGCGGCCCTCTCTGATGACGCCGACGGGGACGACGGCGCCGATGCGGGCATCCTGGATCAGGCGTGACAGGTGACCGCCATCGATGAGCGTTGTCCCGTTGAAGCTGACGATCACGTCACCGGGACGCAGGCCGGCCTGATAGGCGGCCGAATCACGCAGCATGCGGCGGACCAGCACGCCGCGCCCGTCCGGCACGCCGAGCTGCTGTGCGGTGTCGGGGGCCAACGGCGCCACCTCGACGTATCCGATCGTGCCGCGCCGCACCTGGCCGTACTGCTGGAGGTCCGCCACGACGCGCCGTGCCAGCTGGCTCGGGACCGCAAAGCCGATCCCCTGATAGCCGCCGCTCTGGCTGAAGATGGCCGTGTTAATCCCGATGAGCTCCCCACGTGAGTTCACCAGTGCGCCGCCCGAGTTGCCCGGGTTGATGGCGGCGTCAGTCTGGATGAAATCCTCGTAGGCCGACACGCCGAGATTGGTGCGCCCGACGGCTGAGACGATCCCGAGCGTCACGGTCTGGTTCAGCTGGAACGGATTGCCGATCGCGAGCACCCATTCCGCCACTTTCAACTTCGACGAGTCGCCCCATGGAATCGTGGAGAGGTTCCGGGCGTCGATCTTGAGCAGCGCGAGGTCGGTGTTCTGGTCGACGCCGACGATCTGCGCCTCCATCTCCCGATTATCGGAGAGCCCCACCTTGATCTGCGGCAGGTCGCGCAGCGAAATGCGTCCGGAATCGCCGGCCACGACGTGGTTGTTGGTGAGGATGTAGCCGTCGGGGCTGATGACGACGCCCGAGCCGAGGCTGCTCTCCACGTCTGGGCGTCCGCCGAACATGTCCGGGTTGTCGCCGAAGAAGTAGCGGAAGAACGGATCGTTGGCGTAGGGCGAATTGGGGCGCCGGACGATCTGCTGCGACGAGATGTTGGCGACGGCTGGTACCGTCCGCTCGGCCACGCGGGTGAAGTCCGGCGCCGCAACCACACCACCAGCGCCCGCAGGTGCGGCGGGGCCACTGGCCTGAGCGGCGGCCGCGGGCTGGGCGGCCACCTCGTCTGCCTGGCGCATGCGGCCCGTCAGGACGAGGCCGGCGGCGAAGCCGCACGCCAGCAGGAGCATCGAGACGATGACGCGTCGGGCGTTCATGGGATGGCCGAAGTCAGCTAGGAAATATCAATGCGCCGCGGCGGAGTGTCCACCTTCGGGCAGGTCACGGTGAGCACGCCGTCCCGGAGGTCGGCGGAAATGCGCGTGACATCGACCGGCAGCGGCAGTTGAAACGTCCGGCTGAACGAGCCGTGGCCGCGCTCCACGCGGTGATACTGTTCGCACGCTTCCCCGTGCTCGCGCCTGACACCCGAGAGCGTCAGCCTGCCGTCCTGCATCTCTATCCGGATCTCCTCGCGGCCCAGGCCCGGAAGTTCGGCGGTAACGACGTAGTCTGTGGGGGTCTCGTGCAGGTCCACGGGGGGAGCCCAGCCAGCCGGGCCCGGGTTGAAACGGTCCAGGCGCTGCTGAATGGCGAGCAAGTCACGAATCGGGTCCCAGCGCGCAAACGCCACGCATCGATGCTAGCACAGCGGCCTGTGCTACGATCTCCCGGATTTACTCACCAAATGGCATCACTTCAGGCAACCCGTATGAAGAAGGGCATGCTGATCAAGATCGAGAACGACCTGTTCCGGGTCCTCGAACTGCAGCATGTCACCCCCGGCAATCTGCGCGGCTTTGTCCGCGTGAAGTTCCGCAATATCCGCAGCGGCAATCTGTCGGACCAGAAACTGCGGTCGGAAGACACGGTGGAGCGCGCCACGCTCGACGAGCAGGAGATGCAGTATCTCTACCAGGATGGCGACAGCTTCTACTTCATGGACACGACGTCCTACGAGCAGATACACATCACGAGCGAAGGGCTCGGCGATTCCGTGAACTACCTGAAGCCCGAGATGACGATCAAGGTCGAGTTCTACGGCACCGAGCCGGTCGGCATCGAGTTGCCGCCGAGCGTGGACCTGAAAGTCACCGACACCGCCCCGGGCATCAAAGGGGCAACCGCCAGCAACCAGATCAAGCCTGCGACGACGGAGACGGGGCTGGTCGTCAACGTGCCTCCCTTCATCAACTCCGGCGACACGATTCGGGTCAGCACCGATACCGGCGAATACCTCTCGCGGGCCTGAACGCCCGTCCCGCCGCCGCCGGGCCGGCGGGTGGGATATATTCCGCAGGACCGTATGGATGTCGTGAGGCACCGGCCGAATCAAGGCTGGATCGAAGTCGTCGTCGGCAGCATGTTCAGCGGCAAGAGCGAGGAGCTGATCCGCCGGCTCCGTCGTGCCCAGATTGCACGGCAGCGCGTGCAGATCTTCAAGCCGGTCATCGACACGCGCTTTGCCGACGATCACATCGTGTCGCATAGCGAAATGCGCATCCCGTCGTCTCCCATCGGGAGTTCCCGCCTGCTGCTCGATCAGGTGCAGGGCGACACCGAGGTTGTAGGCATCGACGAGGGACAGTTCTTCGACCTCGAGCTGCCGGTGGTGTGCAACACGCTGGCGGATCAGGGCAAGCGGGTCATTGTCGCCGGGCTGGATCAGGACTATCTCGGGAAGCCGTTCGAGCCGATGCCGCAACTGCTCGCGATCGCCGAGTACATCACCAAGACGCT
>CANJYC010000153.1 GCA_947478985.1 Acidobacteriota bacterium
CATGGCCGTCGTCGTTTTCGCGGAAACCGGGCTGGTCGTGACCCCGTTTCTGCCAGGGGACTCGCTGCTGTTTGCCGCCGGTGCGCTCGCAGCCGGCGGCTCGCTCGACCTGACGTCGCTGCTCATCCTCCTGTCGATCGCCGCCATCGTCGGGGATGCCGTGAACTACGCGATTGGACGAATGGTGGGGCCGCGCGTCTTCAGGGCAGAGACATCCGAAGGGTTCTGGGGACGGGCGCTCAATCGCGAACACCTCGATCGCGCCCACGAGTTCTTCGATCGGTTCGGCGGCAAGGCGATCGTCATGGGTCGCTTCGCGCCCATCATCCGGACGTTCGTGCCTTTCGTCGCCGGAGCCGGCGCAATGACCTACTCGAAGTTCACGCTCTTCAACGTGGCCGGGGGCATCGCGTGGGTGGGCATCTGCACGGGGGCCGGCTATGCCTTCGGCAATGTCCCGATCGTCAAGAACAACTTCTCGCTGGTCGCGCTCGGCATCGTGGCCGTATCGCTGCTGCCGATGGTCGTTGAGCTGTTGCGCAGCCGTACGCGAACAGGGCCGGCATAAGCCGGCCCTGCACGGTGAACGAAGCGGTCCCTGGCAAGCGCCAGGAACCGTGAATCTGAGAAGGCGCGAATCCTAGGATCCGCCGGCCTTGCGCGGCGTCGTGCTCTTCTGTGCCTTGCCCTTGGTCTGGCCGCCGGCCTGCGCCTTCGATTGCGTCTTGGCGCCGCGCACGCGTGACGCAGCCGCCTTCAGACGATCGCCGACGCCCTTGGCCTTCGGCTTGGCCGCTTCCTTCTTGGCGGCTTCTTCCTCGGCCGCCTTCGGGTTGTACTCGCTGCCGACCAGTTCGACCTGTGCCACTTCGGCCGCGTCGCCGCGGCGGAAGCCCACGCGGAGGATACGCGTGTATCCACCCGCCCGGCCCGCGAAGCGCGGTGCGATCGTGTCGAATAACTTGCCGACGACATCCTTGTCGACGATGTCGACAAGCACCTGCCGACGGGCGTTCAGCACCTTGGCATTGGCTTCGCCTGCGGCCAGGCCACGCTTGGCGACGGTGATGATCCGTTCGACGAAGGGACGCAGTTCCTTCGCCTTCGGCATCGTGGTTTCGATCCGCTCGTGGCGCAGCAGCGCCGTGGCCTGGTTGCGAAGCAGCGCTATGCGGTGCTCCGTCAGCCGTCCGAGTTTCCGATGTGCAACGTTGTGACGCATTGTTCTATTCCTGGAGAGCCTGTGCCGCCTGATCGAGCCGCATGCCAAGGCTCAACCCCATGCTGGTGAGGATCTCCTTGATCTCGTTCAGCGACTTGCGGCCGAAGTTCTTCGTCTTCAGCATTTCCGCCTCGGTCTTGCCGACGAGCTCGCGGATGGTGCGGATGTTTGCGTTCTTCAGACAGTTGTAGGAACGGACCGAGAGCTCGAGTTCCTCGACACTCTTGTCGAGATGCTCGTTGAGCGCGCCCGAGCGCGGCACCTCGACCACCCCTTCGATCGTCGCTTCACCGGCATCTTCGAGGTTGATGAAGATGTTCAGGTGATCGCGCACCAGCTTGGCCGCGAGCGATACGGCGTCGCGCGCCGTCACCGATCCGTTGGTCCAGACATCGATCGTCAGCTTGTCGTAGTCCGTGGCCTGGCCGACGCGCGCCGCCTCGACCAGATAGTTGACCTTCTTGACGGGCGAGTGGACGGAGTCGACCGGAATCCAGCCGATACCGAGGTCCTCGTCGAAGTTCTTGTCCGCCGAGACGTAGCCGCGGCCGCGCTTCAGCCGGAGCTCCATGTTGATCTTGCCGCCCTCGGACACCGTGGCGATGTGCGCCTCCGGCTCGAGAATCTCGACGTCGGCGTCCACCTCGATGTCCTTGGCGCGCACGATGCCCGGCTTCTCGATCCGCAGGTACAGCGTCTTGGTGTGGTCGACGTGCATCTTCAGCGGAATCTGCTTCAGATTGAGGATGATGTCCGTGGCGTCCTCAACCACACCCGGAATCGGCGAGAACTCGTGAAGCACGCCGTCGATCTTCACAGCGGCAATCGCCGCGCCCTCGATCGAGGAGAGCAGCACGCGACGGAGCGCGTTGCCGATGGTCGTGCCGAAGCCGCGCTCGAATGGATGCGCATAGAAGCGGCCGAACCGATCCGTCAGGGTATCGCGCTCGAATTCGAGACGCTTGGGACGCTGAAAACCTTTCCAGAGCATGGTGCTGTTCCTTTCGCCAACGGGCCGGCAGTCCCGGCCTCCAGACCTGCAAGTTAATCCGCCGGCCTCCCGCTGCAGGTCTGTAAAGCTGCGGGCCGGCGGGTGCGATAGCGGCGTGCCGTGGGCGGTCGGCGGCTGGCCGTGGGGACGAACCCCGTGCCTGCTCCGCCTGCTGCCGACTGCCTACCGCCTACTTCGAATACAACTCGACGATCAGCTGTTCCTGCACCGGCAGATTGATCTGCTCGCGCGTCGGAATGGAGCCGATCTTTCCGGACATGCCCTCGGCGTCAAACGACAACCACTCGGGAATGCCGCGCCCCTTCACTTCTTCAATCGCATGCGCGATTGCGGCGCTCTGGCGGCTGCTGGTGCGGATGGCAACGACATCCCCAGGCTTCACCGAGAACGACGGAATGTCCACCTTGCGGCCGTTGACCGTGAAGTGCCCGTGGCGCACGAGCTGGCGCGCCGCAGGCCGCGAGGTCGCGAAGCCGAGACGGTAGGCCACGTTGTCGAGCCGGCGCTCGAGCAACTGCAGCAGGGTCTCGCCGGTGATGCCGCGCGTCCGCTCTGCCTGCTCAAAGTACCGGCGGAACTGATCTTCGAGGACGCCGTAGATGCGCTTGACCTTCTGCTTCTCCCGCAGCTGCACGCCGTAGCCGAGCATCTTCGACTTGCGTGCCTTGCCGTGCTGACCGGGAGCGAAGTTCCGCTTCTCGATGCCGCACTTCTCGGTATAGCAGCGCTCGCCCTTGAGGAACAGCTTCATTCCCTCGCGGCGGCACAGGCGGCAGACGGGTCCGATATATCTCGCCATTAAAACAATCCTCTCCTAGACCTAGACGCGGCGACGCTTCGTGGGACGGCAGCCGTTGTGCGGAATCGGCGTCACGTCGCGGATCGACTTCACCTCGATGCCGACCGTCTGCAACGCGCGGATAGCCGACTCACGGCCGGAGCCCGGTCCCTTGACCTTGACCTCGACGCTGCGCAGACCGTAGGTCTTCGCCGTGTTGCCGGCGTTGATCGCCGCCTGGGTTGCCGCGAACGGCGTGCCCTTGCGCGAGCCCTTGAAGCCGATGCCGCCGGCGCTCGACCACGCAATCACGTTCCCTTCCTGGTCCGTGATGGTGATGTGCGTGTTGTTGAACGACGCGTGGATGTGCACGAACCCGTGGTGCACGACGCGCTTCTCACCGCGTTTCTTGAACGCCTTGCGGGGGGCCTTCTTACCGCCCTCCGCCTTCTTATCAGCCCCGGCTGCTTCAGTCTTGGCCATCGTTTATACCGTCTTCTTCTTGGCCACAGCGCCCTTGCGCGGGCCCTTGCGCGTCCGCGCGTTGGTCTTGGTGCGCTGGCCGTGCACCGGCAGGTTCCGGCGATGCCGCAGGCCGCGGTAGCAGCCGATTTCCATCAGCCGCTTGATGTTCATCGAGATCTCCTTGCGGAGATCGCCTTCGACACCACCGACGTCCTCGAGCACCCGGCTGATCTTCCGGACGTCCTCTTCGGAGAGGTCCTTGATCCGGATGTCCGGGCTGACGCCCGCGGCCGTCAGCACGTCGTTCGACCGCTTGCGGCCAATGCCGTAGATATAGGTGAGACCGATCTCAACCCGCTTGGTGCGCGGAAGATCGACGCCTGCAATACGCGCCATCGCTTACCCCTGCCTCTGCTTGTGCTTGGCGTTCGTGCAGATCACCCGGACCACCCCACGGCGGCGGACAACCTTACACTTATCGCAAATCTTCTTCACGGACGCTCGAACCTTCATGTGATCCTCAGTTCGCAGGGCCGACGGCAGCAGGAGAACACCGCACCCACCGCCTACCGCTTACTGCCTACTACTCGGACTATCCGCCCCCGGGCCAGGTCCCGCGGCGTCAGTTCCACGATCACCCGGTCGCCCACGAGCACCCGGATGAAATTTCTCTCGAGCCCGCCGCCGAGGTGCGCCGTAATGCGCGACCCGTCGACATCCACGTCATACAACCCGCTGGGCAGCAGTGCCCCGACGATCCCCTCAACCGTGCGCTCAGCCACGACACCCGCGGACCGCCATCGTCCGCATGGCCAGCCTCACCGCCCGGCGAGCGCGGCGTCCTGCGGCGTGAGTCGCGTCAGCACCTCGCAGCCGTCCGGCGTGACTACCACCGTGTGCTCGAAGTGCGCCGACAGGCTCCCGTCACGTGACACCGCCGTCCAGCCGTCCGATAACACCTTGACGGCTGCCTTGCCCGCATTCACCATCGGCTCAATCGCCAGCACCATTCCGTCGGACAGCCGCGGCCCGCGTCCGCCAGGCCCGTAGTTGGCAATCTGCGGCTCCTCATGCAGAGAGGTGCCTATGCCGTGTCCCACGAAATCGCGCACAATCGAGAACCCGTTCGCTTCCACGTGCGCCTGAACCGCCGCGCCGATATCGGTCACGCGGCCACCCGGCTTCACCGCTTCAATGCCGCGGAACAGCGACTCTTCCGTCACGCGCAGCAGCCTCGTCGCTTCCGGCGCCACCTTGCCAATCGCCACCGTCACCGCGCTGTCTCCATAGTAGCCGTCCAGCTTGGCCCCCATGTCGATGGAGAGGATGTCCCCTTCCACCAGCTTGCGGTCCGACGGAATCCCATGCACCACCTGCTCGTTCACGGACGCGCAGATCGTGGCCGGAAAGCCGTGATACCCCTTGAACGCCGGCTCCGCGCCCGCCGCGCGGACCCGCTCCTCGGCCAGCCGATCAATATCCAGCGTCGTCAGACCCGGTGCCGCCAGCTGCCGCAGCTCGGACAGAATCCGACCGACCAGCTGGTTCACCGTCCTCAGCTTGTCGATCTCTGCCTGCGACCGGCACACGATCATCGGTGCGCCTTTCCCGCCTGCTGCCTCACCTGCCCACACCTCACGACGTCTGCCTGGCCTTCAGCAACGCAGCGCCCACGGCAGAGGCGTCGTCAATCATCGAGTCCAGCTCCAACGCCACCCGCTCCGGCGCCTGCGCACCATTGACGACGCGGAACGTCGGCCGATCGCGGTATAACTCCAGCACCGGCTGCGTGGCCCGCTGATGCACTTGCAACCGTTCCAGCACCACCGCGCTGCTGTCATCGGCACGCTGCACCATCTCGCCGCCGCACTTCGCGCACCGGTGACCGCTGTCGAACGGCTCGGCGTTGGTTCC
>CANJYC010000154.1 GCA_947478985.1 Acidobacteriota bacterium
CGCGGCGGGCACGAACACCGCCGGGTTCTGGCGGAGGTCGATGAGTTCCCTGGCGAGCAGCGCGCGCACCCGCCTCATGACGGTGGCTCCTGGCCGAGCAGCCGCAGATAGACCTCTTCGAGCGGCGCCTCCTCGGACATCACCGAACAGATCTGTGCGCCGGCGGTGACCAGTGCTGTGACGATCGCGGGCGTAGCGGTTTCGGCGCGCGCGACACCGATTGAGAGGGTGTCGGCCTCGGCGCGCACGTCGTCGTAGCCCGCGCGCCGCAGGGCATCGCTGAACGCCCCGACGGGCGGCACGAGCCGTATGCGGATCCTGGTACCGAATACCCGGGCGCGCAGTGCCGCCGGGGAGTCGCAGGCGACGAGCCGCGTGTTGAGCACCGCCACGCGGCCGGCGACGCGCTCGACCTCGTCGAGGTTGTGAGTCGAGAGCAGCACGGCGCACCCCTCGTCACGGAGCCGCAGGACCAGCGCCCGCACGTCGCGCGCGCTGCCGGGATCAAGACCCGACGTGGGTTCGTCGAGCAGGACGATGTCGGGATGGTGGAGCAGGGTGCGGGCGAGCGCCACGCGCTGTTTCAGCCCTTTCGAGAGCTGCGCCGCCGGCTCCAGCGCACGGTCGTGGAGGTCAAACAGATCGAGCGCCGCATCCACGGCGCGCGCCGGGGAGTCGAGGCCCTGCAGTTCGGCGTAGGTCATCAGGTTCTGGCGAACGGTCAGCCGATCCCACAGGCCTGGCGCTTCCGTGAGGAAGCCGATGCGCCCACGCAGCCGCGACGCGTTGCTCCGAGACATCGGCTCGCCGTCCACGATGACCTGCCCTGACGTCGGCTCGATGAGCCCGGCGAGCATCCGCAGCGTCGTGGTCTTGCCGGCGCCGTTCGGTCCCAGCAGCGCGAAGATCTCCCCCGGAGGCAGATCGAAGGACAAGTCCTCGACCGCCAGGCGTCCATCGAACCGGCGAGTCAGACGCGCGGCATTGAGCATCGGGGGCCTGGTGGAGCGGTGACGGACACGTCGCGCGCGGACTGCAGCCGCCTAGTACTTGGCGAGGGCGAGAATCGCCTGGAGGACGTCGCTCGAGTTCGGGAGGATCACTTCTTCGAGGACCGGCGCGTAGGCGACGGGGCAGTCCTTCGCCGCCACCCGCCGGACCGGCGCGTCGAGGTGCTCGAACAGCTCGTCGGAGACCCGTGCTGCGATCTCGGCGCCGAAACCCGCTGTGAGCTGATCCTCGTGCACGACAATCACGCGGTTCGTCCGGCGCGTGTACTCCGCAATTGTGTTCCAGTCGTAGGGAATGATCGTCCGCAGGTCGAGGACGGCCACGCTCACGCCGTCTTTCTCCGCCTGTTGCGCGGCGAGCAGCGACCGTTGCACGAGTGCGCCCCACGTGACAATCGTGAGGTCGGTGCCCTCGCGCACCACCGCGGCCTTGCCGAAAGGCACCATGTAGTTGTCGCCCGGGTACGGTCCCTTGTTGTACGTCTGCCGGTAGAGGTGCTTGTGCTCGAGAAACAGCACCGGATCGTCGCAGCGGATGGCCGTTCGCAGCAGGCCGGCCGCGTCCTGCGCGTTGGACGGGAAGGCGATCCTGATGCCGGGCGTGTGCGCGAAGATCGAGACGCCGGACTGGCTGTGGTACGGGGCGCCGCCGCGCAGGTAGCCGCCAATCGGCACGCGGATGACGACGGGGCAGGACCAGTTGTTGGACGACCGGTACCGCATCATCGACAGCTCGTCGCGGATCTGCATGAAGGCCGGCCAGATGTAGTCGAAGAACTGGATCTCGACGACAGGCTTCAGCCCGCGCAGTGCCATGCCGACGGCCCGGCCAACGATGTTGCCCTCGGCAAGCGGCGAATTGAAGACGCGATCGCTGCCGAAGCGCCGCTGCAGGCCGTGCGTCACCTTGAAGACGCCGCCCTTGCCCGACACCACGCTCAGCGCCTCGGCGCGGCTGGCGTCGGCGACGTCCTCGCCGAAGATGACGATCCGGGGATCGCGCGCCATCTCGTCCTTCAGCGTGTGGTTGATGGCAGCGACCATCGTGTCGGGAGCGCCATGCGGTACGGCTTCGGTGGCGAAGGCCGATGAGGTGGGGTCGACATCCGGTGAGAAGACATAGAGCGTCGCAGTGGCCGGGTCCGGCTTCGGTGCATCGAGCGCGTCGAGCGCCGCCTGGTTCACCTCGCGCTCGATACCGGCAAGGATCTCCGCCAGTTCGTTCTCGGTTGCGAGCCCGTCGCCGAGCAGCAACTGCCGCATGCGCAGGAGCGGGTCCCGCCGTGCTTCCGCCTCGCGCTCGGCCGGTGTCTTGTAGAGCTTTTCGTCATCCGACAATGAATGCGAATAGGGGCGGATGACGGTGGCGTGGACCAGTGCCGGTCCCTTGCGCGCGCGGACATAAGCCACGGCGTCGTGCATGGTGGCGTGGCTGGCGAGGTAGTCGGTGCCGTCGCAGCGGAACACCTGAAGGTGCGGGATGTGCTCGACGATCCGCGAGATGTCTCCGCCGGGCGTCTGCGCTTCCACCGGGACGGAAATCGCGTAGCCGTTGTCCTCGACGAGGTAGAGGATCGGCAGCCGCTTCATGCACGAGGTGTTGAGCGACTCCCAGAACTCGCCCTGGCTGGTGGCGCCGTCGCCGATGGAGATGTAGGTGATCTCATCGGCGGCGAATCGGGATTCGCGATCGGGAATCGATTCAACGCGGCGGTAGATTTCGCCGGCCTCGGCGGCGCCGACCGCGTGCAGGGCCTGGGTGCCGGTGGCGCTACTTGGTGACGGGATGTTCCACCGGCGGTGCGCCCAGTGCGACGGCATCTGCCGTCCGCCGTTGGCCGGGTCGTCCTTCGAGCCGACCGACGCTAGCAGCATCTCGAGCGGAGTAATGCCAAGGGTCAGACAGAGCGCGCGGTCGCGGTAGTACGGGAAGAACCAGTCGTGCCCGGCACGGAGTTGCGTGCCGGCGGCGACGAGAATCGCCTCGTGGCCGGCACCGCTGATCTGGAAGAACGCCTGACTCTGATTCTTGAGCTGGATCTCCTTGTCGTCGATCTTGCGCGACAGGAGCATGAGGCGGTACGCGGCGAGCAGCTCGTCGCGGGTCAATCCCTCGTGCTCGCGTGCGCGCGCTCGGGACGCGCGAGCCTGGGAATCCGCGCCGCTCGTCAGGGTCGACCCCTTCATACGCGGCAAATTATGGCACTATCGGGAACACGATGACCACCGCGCGGCTCCACCGCTGGGACGAGATTGCCCTTGAAAAAATCACCGAGATGATCTCGCGCAAGATCGTCGCCGGCGAACGCGAAATGCTGGCGCAGATCTACCTGAAGCGGGGCGCGCAGGTGCCGATGCACGCGCACGAGAGCGAGCAGATGACCTACGTGCTCCAGGGGGCGCTCAAGTTCATGGTCGGCGCCGAGGAAATCATCGTCCGCGAAGGGGAAGTCCTGCACATCCCTGCGCATGTCCGCCATCAGGCCGAAGCGCTCGAGGACACTCTTGAGCTGGACGTGTTCAGTCCGGTCCGCAGCGATTGGCTCAGGGATGAGGACGAGCGGCCCGCAGCGGACGAGCCGTAGAGGGTCCCGACGCGAAAGTGCGCCGCGCGCGAGCGTGGGATGCCTTGCGAAATTACAGGTGGCGGGTCCTGTCGCTGGACAGCCCCACCCGTGCTCGGCCCTGTCGGGCCTGCGGCGCGGGCGGGGCGCCCCGTCCAGCGCCACCCGCGAGCGTAATTCCGCAAGATGCTGTCTCAGTGGATGCGACGATCGCCAGTGCCCGAGCGCCCGCCTGCATAGACGTCGAACTTCCGACGCGTCCTGTTAATCCGCCACTTCGCCGCGCGGTACTTCAGCTCGCCGACCAGCGTCATCCGCCCACCCTTGAGATAGAGGTAGCCCACGACGAGTCCGCCCAGGTGCGTCAGGTATGCGACGCCTGTCGGTCCCTCGATGGCGGAAAAGAGCGAGATCGCTCCCATGATCATGACGAAGTACTTCGCCGGGATCGGGAACACCATGTACATGTAGATCTGGCGCTCTGGGAAGTAGAGCGCGTACGCGAGCAGCAGCCCGTAGATGGCGCCCGACGCGCCAATCGTGCGCATGAAGTAGATCGCTTCAAGCGGCGCGACCGGCACGAGCGACGCCAGCACCTGGGTCAGCCCGGCGCCGATGCCGACAATGAAGTAGTACTTCAGGAAGAAGCGCGTGCCCCACCGTCGCTCCAGCTCCACGCCGAACATCCAGAGCGTGAGCATGTTGAAGAGGATGTGGAAGATCCCGGCGTGCAGGAACATGTAGCTGACCAGCTGCCACACGGTCCGGTCCTCGATGACGCCCGCCGGCACCAGGCCGAGCCGCAGCGTCACCTCCGGCACGATCATCCCGATGACGAACATCGCAACGTTGGCGATGATCAGCGCCCTGATGCCAGGGGTCAGAGGCCCTGGTCCGAACGACGACGCGAAATTGGAGGACGACGCATAGCGGGATCGCATCGCTGCCAGTCTGTTACAACAGGGGGGCGGTCGGCAACACGCGGCGCGGCAACGGCCACGCGAGCGCCGCGCCGATGATCGGCAGGCAGGCCATGCAGGTGAGGGTCTGTTCGATGCCGATGCGATCCGCGAGCATGCCGACAAACGGGACGCTGAGCCCACCCATGCCCCAGGCGACACCCATCATCAGCGACGACACAGTGGCGGCGCTGATCGGAGCGATCGTCTGGCCGAAGGTCACATTGACCGGCAGCGTCGACTGAAGGAGGAAGCCTCCCACGGAGAGCACCGCCACGAAAGCCCACCCCGATAACGTCGGTGCGACCGCGAGAAACGGCACGGCGAGCACGAGGGACAGCATGATCACCAGTCGAGCGCCCCATCGGTCGGCCAGCGGCCCGCCGAAGAAACTCCCGATGCTCGACGCGAAGAGATAGGCGGCCACCGCCGTGCCCGCGACCCCCACCGACATCCCCCTTCGCGTCAGCATCACCGGCATGAACGTCGAGAAGCTCATGGCCGTCAGGGTTCGCACGACGACGATCAGATAGAGAAGCGTGAGCGGTTTGGCGTAGGGGCGAAGCGACCTGAAGCCCGAGAGCTCGTGACGCTCGTGGAGGCGGGGCATCGGCGGCACGTTGCGCAGACAGATCGCAAGCAATGCCAGTCCCGGCACCATCAGCACCGGCGTCCACGCCAGGCCAAAGCGCTCCGCGAAGGGCGCAAAGAGCAGTGGACCGAGCGAGAAGCCCAGCGAGCCGCCGGTGATGTGAAACGACATCGCCAGTCCCTTGCGATTCCCGGACAGACGATGGACGGCGGC
>CANJYC010000155.1 GCA_947478985.1 Acidobacteriota bacterium
GTCGCAGGTTCGAGCCCTGCACCGCCCACCAGCACGAATCAAGGCTTGGGGTCGTAGTTCAGTTGGTTAGAACGCCGGCCTGTCACGCCGGAGGCCGCGGGTTCGAGTCCCGTCGACCCCGCCAACCCAAGCTTCAGTAGCACTCGTCCAGCCTCTGCGGGGTCGCCCGCAGACGGCCGGCTGACACTTTTCGTGGCCGTTCCTCAACTTCTGGGGATCTCTGCCGATTAGAGCGGAAAGTGACTCCAGCGGACGGAACCGGCAAATGACACCACCACCCAGCCAGGGCGCCAAGCCCGCACAGGGCAAGCTCGCTTTATATGCCGAGGGCCTGCTCAACGGCAGCGAGCTGCCAATGTTTTCCAGCCAGTTACTGCAGTTGCTGGGGCTGCCCCTTGACGATCCATCCGCGCCGCGAAAAATCATCGAGCTCGTCGGTGATGACTACGCCTTGACGTGCAAGGTGCTGCGCATCGCGAACTCGTTTCACTACAACCGTTCGAATCGGCCAATTGAGAACCTGACCCATGCCATGGTGGTCCTCGGCATGGGCACGGTGCGGAACCTGGCGAGCACGCTCGGGTGCTTTGAGGCGTCCGCGAATCGGTCTCCGCGCCTCAGAGACCTGATGATCCGCTCGATGATCTCGGCACAGGTCGCGGAAGTCATCGCTGAGGGGATCACTGAGATCGACCGGGAAGTCGCCTATCTGGCCGGCATGCTCCAGAACCTCGGGGAGGTCCTCGTGGCTCATCGCACGCCCGACAGTCACCTAGCCATCGTGCAGCGCATCGACGCTGGTTGTGCGCGAGACATGGCGAGCATGATGGAAGTGGGGTTCACGTACGACCACCTCGCCCGCCTGGTCGGCCGCGAATGGAAGCTCTCGCCGAGTGTCTACTCGGTGTGGGACCAATCCAGGAGTACGGCGACCCTGACCCAGTTGGTGCGCTTCGCCAATGAACTGACGCGCGTGATGCTGCTGGGCTCGGAGGCCAATCGAGAGGCGGGTCTGTCGCTGCTCCTGATGCGCCACGGGTCGGCTCTACGCCTCAATCAAGAGGAAGTGGCCGACGTATGGGGCCGCGCCATCGCGGATATTCGGTCAACATTCGAGGCGCTCGGCGTGCCGCTTGCCTCGCTCGGTCTTCCACCGGTCTCGATGAAAAAGGCCAGCTGATTCCCGAACCCAGACCCGACGCCGGGATCGGCGCTCCGCGCGGTATTCTGTCGTCGTGCCCTTCCGCGACATCATCGGCCACCGCAGGCTGGTGGCGCTGCTCTCGCGCGCTGCCGCGCGTGAGATGCTGCCGCCGTCGCTGCTGCTGGCCGGCCCCAGGGGTGTGGGGAAACGGAAGGCGGCTGTCGCGCTTGCCGAGGCGCTGAACTGCCTCGATCCGCTGACGGCCGGGGATGCTGCATCTGCCCTTGTCGCTGACGCTCCGGTCCGCGACGCGTGCGGACAATGTGCGTCCTGCCGCCGTATCCAGCGCGGTGTGCACCCCGACATCATCACCATCGAGCCGGGTGATTCCGGCACGATCAAAATCGAAGAGATCCGCGACGTAATCGACAAGGCCGGCTATCGCCCGTTCGAGGCGCGGCGCCGCGTGGTCATCATCGACGATGCCGACGCCGCGGTGCATGCGGCGCAGAGCGCGCTGCTCAAGACGCTGGAGGAACCGCCGTCCGCGTCGGTCTTCATTCTGGTTTCGTCGATGCCCGACGCGCTCCTGCAGACCGTGCAGTCGCGATGCCCGCGCCTGCGCTTCGGCGCGCTCTCCCCGGCGGAAGTGGCCGAGGCGTTAATGCGCGATCACGGCTATGCCGAGCCGGCAGCGCGAGCCGCAGCGGCCGACGCAGACGGCAGCATCGGGCGGGCGCTCTCTGTCCAGTCGGCGGATCTCGCCGAGGCGCGCGACGGTGCGCAGCGGCTGCTCGAGCAGACTGCGCGTGTCAGCCACGCGGCGCAGCGGATGGACATCGCCAAGGCACTGTTCGGAAGCAAGCGGACCCCGGCGGAAGAGCGGGAACAGCTGGCCGCGTGCCTGCGTGCCCTCTCGTCGCTGCTGCGGGATCTGGGCCTGCTGGGGACCAGTGCCGACCCGAGTGCCCTTGCTAACGCTGACCTGCAGGACACGCTCGCGCGGCTGTCCGGGTCGTTCGACACCTCGCGCAGCCTTCGGGCCTTTGCCGCAGTCGACCGCGCGCTGGGTGCGCTCGAACGCAACGCCGGCTCGAAGGTCGTGGCCGACTGGCTCGTGCTGCAGCTGTGACGCGGTAGGATATCCAGTCGATGCAGTTCTGGAGCCGGCAGCGGGCGCTCGTGACGGGCGGAAGTGGATTTCTTGGTCGGCGGGTCGTCGAGCGGCTGACCTCGCTCGGATGCGGATCGATTGCCGCGCCGCGCCGGGCGGAATACGACCTTCGCGACCTCGGCGACGTGGTCCGCCTCTATCGGGATGTCCAGCCGACGATCGTGCTGCATCTGGCCGCACACGTCGGCGGCATTGGCGCCAACCGCGAGCATCCAGGCGAATTCTTTTACGACAACTTGATGATGGGTGCGCAGCTGCTCGACCAGGCGCGCCGGTTCGACGTGCCCAAGTTCGTCGCCGTCGGCACCGTGTGCGCCTATCCGAAGTTCGCACCTGTGCCGTTTCGCGAAGAGGACCTGTGGGCCGGGTATCCCGAGGAGACCAACGCCCCGTACGGGCTCGCCAAGAAGATGCTGCTCGTGCAGTCGCAGGCGTACCGACAGGAATACAGTTACAACTCGATCTTTCTGTTGCCCGTGAATCTCTACGGGCCTGGCGACAACTTCGACCCCAGGACGTCGCATGTCATCCCCGCACTGGTTCGCAAGTGCGTCGAGGCTGTTGAGTCCCGGGCCAGTGAGATTGAAGTGTGGGGCGACGGAACGCCGACGCGGGAGTTCCTCTACGTGGACGATGCCGTCGAAGGGATTCTGCTTGCGGCTGAGCACTACAACAGCAGTGACCCCGTGAACCTCGGCTCTGGCACCGAGATCTCGATCGCGGATCTGGCGCGAGTGATTGCCGAACATGCCGGTTTCCGCGGCCGTATTGTCTTCGACACCAGCAAGCCGAATGGCCAGCCGCGGCGGAGGCTGGATGTGAGCAAGGCGCAGGAGCGGTTCGGCTTCCACGCGACGATGAGCTTCGACGAGGGGCTGCGGCGCACGGTGGAGTGGTACCTCGGAGCGCGGGTCGCCCGCTGAGCGTGACCGCGATGACAGTGCCGCTGCTCGATCTCTACGCGCAGTACCGGCCGCTGCGGGAGGAACTGCTCGCCGCGGTCACGCGCGTGTGCGACAGTCAGCGCTTCATTGGCGGGTCTGAGATCGACGGTTTCGAGCGCGAAGTTGCGACGCACCTCCAGGTGCCACATGCGTTGGGTGTCTCATCGGGCACCGACGCCCTGGTCATGGCGCTGATGGCGCTCGAGATCGGGCCTGGCGATGAGGTCGTCACCAGCACGTACTCCTTCTTCGCAACGGCTGGCGCCATCGCACGGGTCGGCGCCACTCCCGTGTTCGTTGACATCGACTCCGACACGTTCAACATCGACGCAGCAGCTGCCGTGGCCGCGATCACGCCGCGGACACGCGCCATCATTCCTGTGCATCTGTTCGGCCAGCCAGCGGATCTGGCACCGTTAATCGAGGCGACATCGAAGGCTGAAATTGCCGTCATCGAGGACGCTGCTCAGGCGATTGGCGCCGCATATCAAGGGCGGCCTGTTGGGGGCTGGGGGGCGATCGGCTGCTTCTCGTTCTTCCCAAGCAAGAATCTCGGTGCCTTTGGCGATGCCGGACTGGTCACGTCGACCGATGATGCCATCGCGCGTCGTCTCAGGCTGCTGCGCAACCACGGAATGGAGCCGAAGTACTATCACCATCTCGTTGGCGGCAACTTCCGGCTCGACGCTCTTCAGGCGGCCGTGTTGCGCGTAAAGTTGCCGCACCTTACGGCCTGGACCGCCGCGCGCCAACACAACGCTGCGCACTACCGCGCGTTATTCGCGGAGGCGGGACTCATCGACATGGTCCGGCTTCCGACCGAGGCGCCAGACCGGACGCACATCTATAACCAGTTCGTCATCCGCGCGACGGACCGCGACCGGCTCCAGGCGCACCTGACGGCAGGTGGTATCGGCACCGAAATCTACTATCCCGTTCCATTTCATCAGCAGGAGTGCTTCGTGCCGCTTGGCTACAGGCCGGGGGCGTTTCCCTTGGCCGAGGCGGCGGCCGCAAGCAGCCTGGCACTGCCGATCTATCCCGAGCTTACCCACGCACAGCAGGCGGCGGTGGTTGATGCCATCCGGACGTTCTACCGGCGGTAAACCTCCGTCAGATCAGGTCTTGACAGCGCGCACGGCTCGCGCTTCTAATGCATTGTTCACTTCCTGAACAATATCCGACCGTCGCCCACCAAAGGGGCCGCTTTGGCCGTGCCCTGACTGTGAGCGAGAGGCACGGAGTGCCTGTGCCACCCCAAGAACACGAATATAACCGTCAGATTCTGCAGGCGATCGCGTCTGGAGGCCCTGTCACGCAACGGTCCCTCTCCGGAGATCTTGGGGTGGCGCTCGGCCTCACGAACCTGCTGATCCGGCGCCTGGCTGGGAAGGGATATATCAAGATGTCCGGCATGGGCACGCGCCATGTCCGGTACTTGATGACGCCCGCCGGCTGGGAGGCCCTGGGCCGAGCGACCCGCCAATCGCTTGAGAACACGGTGCATCTCTACACGCAGACGCGCGAGCAGATTCGCGCAAGCCTCGCGGAGGTGTCGAACCGCTGCGAGGCCAGCGCCAATGGCGAAAAGCGGGTGGTGTTCTACGGCGCGGGTGACGTGGCTGAAATCGCCTATGTCAGCCTGCAGCGGACGGATCTGACGCTTGTCGGTGTCGTCGATGACCGCCGAACTGGAAAGTTCTTCGAAGTGCCGATCTGCGGACCGGACCGCCTCACTGCTGATGTGGTCAACGACCAGCCCTACGCGCAGGTGGTCGTCACGAGCGTCCGCCACGCTGAGGCCATCCAGGCGCGCATTGACGAGCGCGGCGTGCCGCACAGCCGGGTGTTCTGCCTATGAGGCCAAAACGCTTCGCACTGGTCGGCGCGGCTGGCTACATTGCGCCGCGCCACATGAAGGCCATTCGCGAGACCGGGCACGAACTCGTGGCGGCGTTCGATCCGAACGACAGCGTTGGCATCATCGACAGTTACTTCCCGCACGCCGACTTCTTCACCGAATTCGAGCGGTTCGACCGCCACGTCGACAAGCTTCGCAGGAAGGGGGA
>CANJYC010000156.1 GCA_947478985.1 Acidobacteriota bacterium
ACACCGACGGCCAGGCACAGGCTCGCCGCAACAAGACAGGCTCGCTGGAACATGGACTACCTATTCTTCGAGTGGGAGTGTGAGTGTCCGCGAGCCGCTGACCGCCTGATCGGTGGTGATTTCCCACTCGCCGCGGAGCGTGCTCTGCAGCGGGCTGAAGCTGCCACCGCTGCGGTCCGACTCCATGACCGCAAGCACCGACGGCGGCAACGCCGCGAGCGATTCACCCTTGACCACGGCGCCGCCGTCGCGGCTGACCAGACGGACGTAGAGACGATTGTTTTTTCGCGCGCCGTTCAGGACGCGCATCATCTGGGGCAGGCCGCGCGACTGGAGCGGCTGGATCTGCAGCTCGCGCGCCTCGAACTGCGAGAGACGCGTCGCATCGGCGACCATGATCGAGACCGCGCCGCGCGCGTTCGCGGGAATCTCCACCGGAATCGTCCGGGTGATGGCGTCCCCGCGGAAGGTGCGGAGCAGTATCTTCAGGGTCACGGTCGTCCCCGCCTTGATGCGTGTGCCGTCCACCCAGACGCGCTCAAGCGTGGCGCGGCGCGGCTGTTCGCTGGCCTCGATGTCGAGCGTGAGCCCCTCGATTTCAACGTCCTCGAAGGCATTGCGCAGCACGACATTGAGCGGCCCGACGACGGAGGAGGCGGCGCCGGCCGGTGCCGAGTCGCCCGTGAACAGATCCTCGAACGACAGGTTGCCGTGCCCCTTGATGCCGGCCGTGCCCTTGACGGCATAGCTCGAGGTGCCCGACTGCCGTTCGTACGCCGTCACCGTGTTGAGGATCGCGAGATAGGCCAGGAGCGGCGTGAACATCTGGTCGTTCACCATCGCCATGCTGAACGTCTTCTTCGTGCCACGCTCGGAGGTCAGCGTCAGCGAGATGGGGATGGTCTTCGGCGCCGGACCGAGTGTGCCCGCGATCGTCGTGAAGCGATCCTGCTGGACGGTCCCGATGACCTCTCCCGTGCTCGAGATCTTCATCGAGCTGGTCATGCTCGGCAGCACCGTGTGCACGTAGGCGCGCGTCATCGGGAACTGCGTCGGGCCGAGGTTGTAGAACGGGTGGCCGAAGGCGTAGACACGGCTGCCGTCGACCTCGGTGACCGTGCCGGTGGCGCCCAGCTCGAGGTCGCCGCTCATCAGCGCGACGCCGAGGGGATCGCCTGGACGGAGTGGGGCGGTGCTGCGGGGCTGGTCGGTCGTCTGCATGGCCCCGGCAAACACGGGGACAAAGCCGTGGTCGTGGAAATCGTCTGCCAGTGAATTGCCGAGCGCGGATTCGAAGCCGCCCAGGGTCAACGGTGTCGCGATGGGACGCAGCATCGTGCCGATGCCGGGGTTGACCGAGCCATCACTGCCGGACACCTGGATGTCATTCGGGCTGTCGGCAAAGGGACGAACCCATGAAAAGGTCTGCCGGAGCGACGCCCGCAGCGAGTCGGGTGTCACCGGCAGCTGCAGTTCCGCAAGCGCCGGCGCCCGGCGGGGACCGGGCAGCGATGCGGCTTCGATCATCTCTCCAATTGGCGTAATGCCGGCGATTGGCTCCTTGGAGAACTCGCCCAGGGAATAGGAGACGGCGCCGACCAGACGACCGTCAATGTAGACGGGGCTCCCGCTCATGCCCGCGATCACCCCGGTATTGGCGAGTGGGCCCCCTTCGAGTCTGGCAAGGATCAGATTGCGTCGCGTGCCGATGACGTTGTGGAGGACACCGAGGATGTGGGCGGTGAACGTTTCGATGCGGTCACCCTCGAATACGGTCCGTCCAGTGGCGGTCATCCCCGGGCGGAGGTCATCCACGGGGAAGTAACGTGCCTGGGCGGGAAGACCGACGGCGAGATACAGCAGAAGTGCGATGGAGGCGGCTGCGCTGCGCGTCATCATAGGTGCGGCTCGAGGGTGGATTCCTCTGGCACGATACGGGTAAACCGCTGAAACTGCAAGGGTGCGGGGCCGTTCGGGTTGACAGCCGATCAGAGCGTGGGTTACTGTGCGGATTCCTGTTTTTGACGCCGATGAGCCACTCGTTTACCTCCTTCGTGCCGCCTGCCTTCGCCAGCTTCTGGTGGTGGTACCGGACTGCATCCTGAAGGGGCGGCTGCCAGCGTCTAGACGCGAAAGATAGAACTCAGCAGATTCCAGCGCCTCTTCAGCCCACCGGTTGAAGAGGCGCTTTTGTTTTATGACGTTGTTTTATGACCAGTGCTCAGCTCTGTGAGACCGTGACCGGCCACTCGATGGCCGAGCTGCTTGTCGCGCGCAACAGCGCGACGGCCGGCGACATGGTCGAGCTGCGTCTGGACGGGGTCCGGGACCTGGATGTCGCAGCTGCGCTACACGGACGCCGTTGCCCTGTCATCGTGACCGTGCGCCCTGTGTGGGAAGGTGGACGATTCGACGGAAGCGAGAACGACCGGCGGATGCTGCTCGGGCGTGCGCTCGATCTGGGAGCGGAGTTCATCGATGTCGAGTGGCAGGCGGGCTTTACCGATCTGATTGCGCGGGCGCCGGACCGCGTCATCGTTTCCTCGCACGACTTCAACGGCATTCCAACCGATCTCGAGGCACGCGTGCTGGCGATGCGACGGACGGGCGCGGCCGTCGTCAAGATCGCCATCACCCCGGCGCGGCTGACCGACACGCTGCCGCTCAAGGCCATCGCACGTGACGGCGATGCGGTGGTGATCGGGATGGGCGATGCCGGGATGCCCAGCCGCCTGCTCGCGACCCGGTTCGGGTCGCGTTGGACCTATGCCGGTGACGGCATCGCGCCCGGACAGATTCCGGCCCGGCAGATGATCGAACGCTACCGGTTCCGGGAGGTCGACGCCGATACCGCCATCTACGGCGTCGTCAGCGCCAACGCCCGCCACTCACTGTCGCCGCTGATGCACAACGCGGCCTTTGCCGCCGCGGGTCTCAACGCGGTCTACGTGCCGCTGCGCGCGGCGGACTTCGACGACTTTCTGGCGTTTGGCGAGGCGCTGCTCATCGCCGGCGCGAGCATCACGATCCCGTTCAAGCTCGATGCCCTGCGGTGCGCACGCGCGGCCGACGAGCTGACGCGATCCGTGGGGGCCGCCAATACCCTGCGCCGTGGGACGGGCGGCTGGGACGCCACCAATACCGACGTGGCTGGATTCCTGGCCCCGCTTGAGTCACTCCTCGCGGGTGGTGCGTCCGGAGACCGCGTGCCGGCAATGTCGTCGGCCATACGCGCAGCGGTGCTGGGTGCGGGCGGTGCGGCGCGGGCCGTGGTGGCGGCGCTGCGGTCACGCGGCGTGGCGGTGACCGTTCACGCGCGCCGGCAGGAACAGGCGCAGGATCTCGCCGCACTCGGCGCCACGCCGGCCGCGATGCCGCCGGCGCCCGGATCGTGGGACCTGCTGGTAAATACGACGCCACTCGGTGGCGCGGCGCTGCGAGACGAGTCGCCGCTCCCCGGCGGTCCGTTTGACGGGCGCGTGGTGTACGACCTCACATACGGAGCGGGGGAGTCGCGGCTGTTGCGAGACGCGCGGGCGGCGGGATGTCAGGTGCTGGATGGCCTGCCCATGCTCATCGCGCAGGCGGAGCGGCAGTTCGAGTGGTGGACAGGACAGCGACCGGCAGCCGGCGTCATGGCTGGAGCGATTGGAGCATATGCATCTCACAACCTTTGAGGAGTTCCGCGAGCTGGCGCAGCGCGGCACCTTCGTGCCGATCTACAAGGAGATCGTCGCCGATCTCCTGACGCCGGTCTCGGCGTTCCTGAAGATCGCGGAACACTCGGATTACGCGTTCCTCCTCGAATCGGTCGAGGGCGGCGAGCAGGTCGGCCGGTATTCCTTCCTCGGCAAGGACCCGTTCCTGATCCTGCGGTCGCGCGGGGGCAAGACGATTGTCGACCGCGCCGGACAGACGTCGGAGTCGGATCGGCCGTTCATCGAGGTGCTGCGCGAGCTGATGGCCAGCGTGCACGCCCCGGTCGTCCCCGGCCTGCCGCGCTTCACCGGCGGTGCCGTCGGCTATCTCGGGTACGACGCCGCGGCCTGGTTCGAGCCGGTTACGCTGCAGCCCGGCGCCGAGGTGGAGGATGAAGCGGGCTTCATGCTCTTCGACACGGTGCTGGCGTTCGACCACGTCCGCCACCGGATTCTCATCATCGCGAACGCGCGGATCACGGGCGACGAGGATCTCGAGTCGCTCTATCAGTTTGCCTGCGCCAAGATCGCGTTCGTCGAGCGTGAGCTGGAACGGCCGCTGTCCAAGGCCGCGCGTGCCGACGCGCCGCCGATTGCGGTGACTTCGAATGTCAGCCGCGATCAGTTCGAGTCGATGGTGCGTACGGCCAAGGAATACATCGCCGCCGGCGATGTGTACCAGGTGGTGCTCTCGCAGCGCTTCGAGACGCCGCTCACGGCCGACCCGTTCACCGTGTACCGCGCGCTGCGCCACGTGAACCCGTCGCCCTACATGTATTTTCTCCGTCTCGGTGAGCGATCGATCGTCGGCTCGTCGCCGGAGATGCTCGTCCGGGTCGAGGGGCGTCGCGTTGAGACGCACCCGATTGCCGGCACGCGGCCGCGTGGCCGCAATGAAGAGGAAGACCTCCGGTTGGCCGAGGAGCTCAAGCGCAGCGAGAAGGAGCGCGCCGAGCACGTCATGCTGGTCGACCTCGGCCGTAACGACGTCGGGCGGGTGTCGGCGTACGGCTCCGTGAAGGTGCCGACCTACATGGCACTGGAGCGCTACTCGCACGTCATGCACCTGGTCTCGATCGTCGAGGGGACGCTGGCGCCTGAGCATGATCGGCTCGATGCGCTCGTGGCCTGCTTCCCGGCCGGCACGGTGTCGGGCGCACCGAAAGTCCGGGCCATGGAAATCATCGCGGAGCTGGAGAACCGGCGCCGGGGTGTCTACGCCGGCGCGGTCGGGTACCTGGACTTCGCCGGGAATCTCGATTTCTGCATCACTATCCGCACCGTGCAGATCGAGCAGGGACGTGCCTACGTGCAGGCCGGGGCCGGCATCGTCGCCGACTCGAATCCTGCGGCGGAATATGAGGAAACGCGCGACAAGGCTCGCGCGGTCATCACAGCGCTCGAGTTAGCGCAGGCCGGTCTGTAATGGTCCTCGTCATCGACAACTACGATTCGTTCACCTACAACCTCGTCCAGTATCTCGGCGAGCTCGGCGCGGAGATCCGCGTCCGGCGCAACGACGAGGTCACACTCGATGAGGTGGCGGCCATGCAGCCGTCGCAGATCCTCATCTCGCCAGGCCCAGGGCGCCCTGAAGACGCCGGCGTCACGATGGA
>CANJYC010000157.1 GCA_947478985.1 Acidobacteriota bacterium
CGTGGCAGCACGCGGTAGAGCAGGTTCGGTCGATCGAACCCGCCGACAAACTCCGCCGGCTCCACCAGGGCGAGCTGCGCGGCGATGTCGCGGCGCACGCGCGCGGTGGCGGTGGCGGTATAGGCGTGGAGACTGACGCCGGGCAGCGCCTGACGCAGACGCGCGAGCTGCCGGTACTCGGGCCGGAAATCGTGCCCCCACTGACTGATGCAGTGTGCCTCGTCCACGGCGATGAAGCTGACGTCGCAGGTTGAGAGCAGCGAGAGAAACGCGTCACTGCCGTCCCCGACCAGCCGCTCGGGCGACACGTAGAGCAGGCGGTACTGGCCGGTGCGCATGCCGGCGATGACCCGCGCCTTCTCCGCGCTGCCGAGCGAGCTGTTGTAGAGCGCTGCGGGAACGCCGTTGCCGACGAGTGTGTCGACCTGGTCCTTCATCAGCGAAATGAGCGGCGAGACAACGAGCGCCAGACCCGGGCGGACGAGCGCCGGCGCCTGGAAGCAGAGCGACTTGCCCCCGCCGGTCGGCAGCACGACCAGCGAGTCACGGCCGCTGAGGACGGCGTCCATCGCTTCACGCTGGAGCGGCCGGAACGACGTGTAGCCCCAGTAGCGTGCGACGACGTCCTGCAGATCGGAGGGCATCAGGCGCTATCCGAGGATCTGCTTCGCGATGGTCTGAAGCTGGAGGTTCGAGGTGCCTTCGTAGATCTGGCCGATCTTGGCGTCGCGGTAGAGCTTCTCGACCGGGTAGTCCTTGACGAACCCGTAGCCGCCGAAGAGGTTGACGGCGAGCGACGCGGTGCGCTCGGCCACCTCGGACGAGAAGAGCTTGCACATCGCAGCCTCGGTGAGAAACGGCTGGCCCTCGTCGCGCAGGCGGGCGGCGTTGTACACGAGGAGTCGCGCTGCCTCAATCTCTGTGGCGGCGCGCGCAATCTGGAACTGCACGCCCTGGAAGTCCGCAATCGGCTTGCCGAACTGCGTGCGCGTTTTCACGTGCTTCGTCGCGTGGTCGAGCGCGCCCTGCGCCAACCCGACCATCTGCGCGCCAATGCCGATTCGTCCTTCGTTCAGCGTTTCGATGGCGAGCTTGTAGCCTTTGCCGACCTCGCCGAGCACATTGGCGCGCGGCACCGCGCAACCTTCAAACAGCAACTCGCACGTGCTGCTGGCGCGGATGCCGAGCTTGTCCTCCTTCCTGCCGACGGTGAAGCCGGGGAAGTCGCGTTCGACGAGGAAGGCTGTGATGCCCCGGTAACCGGCCGCAGGGTCAATGGTGGCAAAGACGATGAAGAGGTCCGCTTCGTGGCCGTTGGTGATCCAGAGCTTGCGGCCGTCGAGGATGAATCCGTCTGCGCTCGCAGTGGCGTGGGTCGTCAGCGCGAAGGCATCGCTGCCGGAACCCGACTCGGACAGGGCGTAGGCACCGATGGTCCCTGTGGCCAAACGCGGCAGATGGCGCTGGCGCTGTGCCTCGCTGCCCCAGCAGAGCAAGGCGTTAACGACGAGCGTGTTCTGCACGTCAACCAGCACGCCCACGGACGGGTCGACGCGCGAGAGGGCCTCGACGGCAAGGACGGCATGGAAGAAGGTGGCGCCGGCGCCGCCATGGACTTCGGGAATCTCAATTCCCATGACGCCAAGGGCCACGAGCTTGTCGATGAGCGCGCGCGGCATGACGGCCGCCTCGTCCATCTCGCGAACGAGCGGCCGGATTTCCCGGTCCGCAAACTCGTAGATGCTGTTGCGAAACAGTGTCTCGTCCTCGCTCAAGATGGTGAGCGCACGCATGAGTTCAGGCTGATCCGTCACGGTAAGCGCAATGCTATCATCCGGATAGAGGTGGGTTTCATGCTGCTCAGCCGCCGCGCTGCCATCGTCCTCCTGTTACTGTTGGCTGGTTTCGAGGTCGGCTCCGCGCAGGAGCCTTCGCCGCCTGCTTCAGGCGCCCCCGCCGCCGCAACACCCACCTTCCGCGAGCAGATCAACTTCGTCCGCGTCGACGTCATCGTGACGGACGGCACGCAGAAGCCGGTCACGGATCTCACGAAGGCCGATTTCGAGGTGCTCGAGGACGGGAAGCCGCAGTCGGTCGAGCAGTTCCGCCTGATCAAGATCGATGGCAATCCGGCGCCGGGCGAGAAGGTGCGCGAGATCCGGAATCGCGACGACGAGGAAGCGGAGGCGGCGAAGGAAGGTGTGCGCCTCTTCCTCTTCTTCTTCGACGACTACCACGTACGGATGGGAAGCGCGGCGTCCCTGCGAGATCCCCTGATCAAGTTCATCCAGACGCAGCTCCGTCCCACCGACATGGTGGCCGTCATGTATCCGCTGACGCCGGTCGACGGGATCTCGTTCACGCGGAATTTCGGGTCGATCGAGAGCGCCGTTCGTGGCTTCGAGGGACGCAAGTTCCGGTACGAGCCGCGCAATCAGTTCGAGGCAGAGTACAGCCGCTATCCCACCGAGACGATCGAGACGATCCGCAATCAGGTGGTGATGGGGGCGCTGCGCGGCGCGGCGACGCGCCTGGGATCGCTGCGCGAGGGGCGCAAGTCGATCATTTTCGTGAGCGAGGGCTTCACGGCCATGCTCCCCGCCCAGATGCGCAACCAAGACGCGAGCCTGCCGTGCACCGGCCCGGGCGGCGGCGGGATTCCCGGCTGCAATCCGGCGGCGGGCAATCCGATGGCGGGCGAGCAGCTCTCGTCGAGGGAATCGACGGCCCAGTACTTCGCGCAGACCGACATCTACTCGCGCCTCCGCGAGGTCTACGACGTGGCGAACCGGAACAACACGGCGATCTACAGCCTCGACCCACGCGGCCTGGCCACGCAGGAGTTCGACATCGACGAGAACATCGGCCCGAACCAGAACCGCGCCGCGCTGCAGATGACACAGGACACGCTGCGCGTGCTCTCGCAGGAAACCGATGGCCGCGCCATCGTCAATCGCAACGACCTCACGACCGGGCTGGCGCAGGTGACGCGCGATGCCAGTGCCTACTACCTAATCGGTTACACCTCGTCGGCCGCGCCGACCGACGGCAAGTTTCACGAGATTAAAGTGCGCGTAAAGCGGCGCGGCATCGACGTGCGCGCGCGCAAGGGCTACTGGGCGGCGACCGTGGCCGACACGATCAAGGCCGCCGCGCCGTCGCCCCAGGCGCCGAAGGCGGTAGAGGCGGCGCTCGCCTCGATCTCCACGTCGATTCAGTCCGGCAAGTACGTGCGCACCTGGGTCGGCACCGAGCGCGGCGCGAACGGCAAGACGCGTGTGACCTTCCTGTGGGAGCCGCTGCCGCCATTGCCCGGTGTGCGCCGGGACCCGGCGGGACGGATCGCCCTGATTGCGGCGACGACGGCTGGAGACCTGATCTATCGCGGACGCTCGCCTGATGCGGCGACGCCGTTGGCGCCAGCGGGAACGGCAACCGCCACTGGCCCGCAACGTGTGAGCTTTGACGCGGCGCCAGGCGCGATCGAGCTGCGCATGACGGTGGAAGCGGCAGATGGCGGAGGCGTGCTCGACCAGGAGGTGCAGAAGATCACGATCCCGGACTTCACGAGTCCGGACGCGGTGATGAGCACCGCGCGTGTGCACCGCGCGAGGAACGCACGCGAAGTGCAGTTGCTTGCCGCCGATGCCGCCGCCGTGCCGGCGGTGGTGCGGGAGTTCTCGCGCGCCGAACGTCTGCTCGTCCGCTTCGATGTCTACGGAGGCGCGGTGCCGTCGGCCGTGCTCCTCAACCGCGCGGGCACGAAGATGGCGGACCTGACCGTGGCACCTGCCACCGCCGGCGGCACGCACCAGATCGACATGGGGCTGAACACGATCCCCTCCGGCGAGTACCTGATCGAGATCACGGCGAAGGGCACGGCCGGAGAGGTCAAACAGCTCATCGCACTCCGCGTCGCCGGCTGAGCGTCGGGCGCTTCACACCCCACAGGTCCGCGTCGCCGGGCATCTCGCTCCGCAAGCCGGGCTCGGCACGCCCGCCCAGCGGCGCATCGCTCGTGCAGCCTCTCGCAATGCCGGTGCCCCGCCGACCGAGACCCGCCTTGCTCCGCGAGACACCCGACGCCGCGGTGTAAGCGAGAGGACTGTTACTCGGACATTACGCGCGTGATGCCGGAAGCATTACGCGGACCGTCGTAATGCGCCCGCCAGGCCGGTCACACCGCGGCGAATTGCTTGCTAGCAAGCGGCTTGAGGTTCTTGTCACGCAAGAGGCTTCCGGAGTCATGCTGGGGCGCGTGTGGGCCGAACAGAATTATGCCGGTCGGCATACTCAGTAGTTAGGCCCTCCGAGACTTCAACGATGTCCGGTGAATCAATGAATCTCGTCTGGCCCGAAGGGCGATATCTTGCGGGGTACGTTCATGCCCTCCAACAGGGCTGGTCCCCAGACACCCTCCGCCCGCAAACAGCGTTAGACGAACTCGCGCGAATTTCCGAAGATCCCGAGCGCTTCGTGTTGGAGCAGGTCGACCGAGAGGCCAAAGGACCTGCAATCACTCTACCGGACGGCAAGACGGTTGCAAGGCTACCCGGCTATTCGATGTGGATGTGGGATGGGGAATTCTGTGGTTCGATCGGCTTTCGCTGGCAACCCGGAACGACGGAATTGCCCTCTTACTGCTTGGGGCACGTCGGATATTCAGTGGTGCCCTGGAAACGAGGTCGAGGCTACGCCACGCGTGCGCTCCAGTTGCTGCTTCCACATGCACGGGAAGAAAGACTCGCCCACATCGGGGTGACCACCTATGCCAGCAATGTCGCGTCGCGCCGTGTTATCGAAGCGAATGGAGGCGTCGTGGTGGAACGCTTCTACAAGCCGAAGGAGTAATGTGGTGCCGAAAGCGTCCGATTCCGAATTGCTCTCGTGGATGCAGGGGCCTGACATGCGTTGCACCAGACGGCCTGCGAGGGCCGTGACCGGCCGCTGGTGAACGCGGACCGTAAGGCGTCGTAAAACCCAATGCCGTGCACACTCTCGCCATGAAGCCCAGCATCACGTTTGTCACCCTCGGCGTCGACGACCTCGAGCGAGCCGTCGCCTTCTACCGAGACGGTCTCGGGCTACCCACCAAAGGCATCGTCGGCACTGAGTTCGAGAATGGAGCAGTCGCATTCTTCAACCTTCAGGCCGGGCTCAAGCTAGCACTCTGGCCACGGCGGAGTCTCGCAGCGGATGCTGGTGTCCAACTGCAGGCGCCAAGTATCACGGAGTTCTCGCTTGCTCACAACGTTTCCTCGCAGGAGGAGGTCGAC
>CANJYC010000158.1 GCA_947478985.1 Acidobacteriota bacterium
GAACACGGCGTCCGCGACGATGCGGGCTTCGCCATCGCGGACGACGCCAGGACGCTCGCGGAGCTGATGCGAAACCGGGGCTTCGCCACCGGTGCGGCAGTCTCGAGCTTCCTGCTGCGGCGCGCATCCGGCATCGCCCAGGGCTTCTCCTTCTTCGATGCGTCGCTGCCTGTTCTACCCGGCAGTGACATTCCACCCACGGCGCGAGACTCGTCGCTCACGATTGATGCAGCCGAGCAGTGGATGAATCAGCAGAGCGGCCAGCGTTTCCTGCTGTTCGTCCAGGTTGACGAGGCCGCCGCGGACGCGGCAGTTGCCCGCCTGGTGGCCGGTCTCAAGACGCATGGCCTGTACGACGACGCGACCATCGTGTTCGTCGGAGACCACGGAACTGAAGGCGCCGCCGCGCTGACCGACGCGGCGCTGCACGTGCCGTTGATTGTGAAGCAGCCGGACAGCGAAGGTTCCGGGCGGCGCGTGGCGGCGACGGTTCAGCACATTGACTTGCTGCCCACGATCCTCGACCTCGTGCGCGCGCCCGTTCCGTCCGGTCTCCATGGGCGCTCGTTACGCACAGTGCTCGACAGCGAGAAAGGCTCGGTACCCGATGCACCGGTGTACGCCGAGTCGCTGGCAGCGCACTTCCGGCTCGGTAGCGCTCCCGCCTACGCGCTGACGAGCGGGACCACGCGCTTGATCCGATCCGGCAGAGAAGAACTGTTCGACCTCGAGGCGGGCGGGCCATCACTCGCCGTCGACACGCCGGACGCTGCGCGCTTGCGCGGCATGCTCGAGGCGCTGATCGCCAACGATCGCATCGCCTCACCGGGACCGGTCGCCGCCGCGGAGCAGGGACCGATCGCCGAGCTGGGCTACTTCCCGGACCCGTTCCTGACCACCTCTGCGCCCGTGTTGCTCACGCGCGAGGTCGAAGAAGCACTCGGCGCCAAGCATCGCGCGGCGGCGGCGCTTGCCGGGAAGAAGACGTTTGGCGCGGCGATCGACCTTCTGCGCGCCATCACGCGGGATCACCCCGAGCTGGCGGTGGTGCACTACCAGACGGGCTGGCTGCTGCTGCGCGCAGGACGATTCGCGGAAGCCACGACAGCGTTCACCGAGGCAGCGCGCTTGCAGCCGGACAGCGCGCAGGTTCAGATCGCTCTTGCGACAACGGGACTGCGGTCGGGCGATGCCGTCGGCGCTACCGCGCACGCCGACATGGCCGTGGCGCTGACAGAGGAGCGCCAGGCTGAGGCACGCGCCCCAGCGCACGACGTGGCTGCGCGCGCGGCCCTGGCCAGGCACGACGCTGAAGCCGCGACGACGCACGCGCAGGCCGCGCAGGCGGCTGACGCCACGCTCCCGCTCCTGCCCTTCGTGCGCGGGCGGCTGCTGCTCGATGAGGGAAAGAATGACGAGGCGCTGCGGGCACTGAGCGAGGGCGCGAAGGTCGCCACCGACCGCGGCCGGCCCGTTGAGGAGCTCCAGGCATCGCTCGGAGACGCCTTCATGCGACTCGACCGTACTGCTGACGCAGAGACGGCGTATCGGGAAGAACTGCGCGCCTTCCCGTACACCCTCCGCGCCTATGCCGGTCTGGTCACGCTCTTTCACGCATCCAACCGCGATGCCGATGTCGCGCCGCTGATTGGCGAACTCGTGAAGGCGCTGCCGACGCCGGAAGGCTACGCAACCGCCGTGCGCCTCTGGACAACCGTCGGTGAGCGGGCGAACGCTGACGCGCTCAGGGTCGAAGCACGCTCCCGCTTTCGCGGCGATCCGTCGCTGTCACTCCTCACGTCCCGTTAGGGACGGGCGGGGACCACTCCGCGCACGGTCTCCGGTGGGATTCTTCTACGTGGCCTTCGACGGGTGCGCCGCGACAATCCCCAGCCCGACGCCGCTCCAGAACAGGTTCCGGATCTTCCGCACCACGGCCAGCGCCACGCCTGCGGCGGGATCCACGGCGAGCATGGGTGCCAGCGCGCCCGAGAGGGCTTCGTCAATGCCGATACGGAACGGCACGAACTTGAACACCACGGTCACGACGCGGTTGAGGGCCTCGAACACAATGGCCTGTGTCCAGGTGACACCATCCGCGCCAGCCAGCCACCGGAGCGTGATGTAGATCTCACCGACGGCGATGGTGTGAAAGAGCAGGTCGAGTGCGAAGGCACGCCACAACCGCGCACGGTGGTCGAGCGAGAAGCCGACGACAGCCGTTCGGACGGCTGAGAGGCGCTCGCGCCAGCGCGGTCGCGGGCCGCGCGCAGGGTCCCACGTACCGCGGAGCAGGCGGCTGACCATGACGGCCCCTCCTGCCATGGCCACAACGAGGACGACGCCGGCGGATCGCCACCAGGCCGGCAGCGCAACCTCGGTCAGCAGCACGGCCGAACCAACGCCGATCATGGCCATGACGGATGCGGCGTAGACCAGATTCTCGAGCGCGAGCGACGCCACCGACTCGCGCGTTGCCAGGTGATGGCGCGTGAGAAAGACCTTGGTCGGTTCGCTGGCCAACAGGCCGAGCGGCGTGACGCTGCCAACGGCATCGCCCGCGAGAAACGCGCTGAAGGCCTGGCCGAAACCGAGCAGCGGACCGCCGGCGTCATCCTCCCGCCGGGCGATGCAGAGCCGCCAACACTCCGTGCGCAGCAGGAATCGCGCACCCCCACTGACAAGGATGAGCACGAGGCCCCAGCCGACACGGCGGATGCCCTCGACGATGTCGGCAGTACCCGCACGCCGGATGGCGTAAGCGAAGAGAACAGAACCGAGAAGCGCGCCGAGGATGGAAACGTAGCGGGCGCGCGGCTTCATGGGACCGATCGGTCGTCGGTCCCCGGTCGTTCGATGCCCGGTCAACGTGAAGACCGGAAACCGACAGACCGGAGACGTCGGACGCGTGTGTTACTGGGCGCCGAACGGCTGAATGAAGAAGAGAATCAGCGAGATCAGCAGCACGTAGATGACGAGCGACTCAATCAGCACGAGGCCGAGAATGAGGACGCCACGAATCTCACCGGCCGCGCTCGGATTCCGGGCAATGGCCTCGGTGGCCTTGCTGACGCTCATGCCCTGGCCGATGGCGGCAATTCCCGCGGCAAGACCAAGCGCGAACCCACCGGTGATAATCGACCATTTCACCAAATCGGAGGTGGCGCCACTGGCCGCGGCTTCCTGCGCGAAGGCGGGGGATGACACGAGCCCCAGCACGAGGAAGAGGAAAAGGGTTGTCAGGACTGACCGTTTGCTCACGTCGAAAGCCTCCTGCAGCGTGCGATTGAACGATTGAAACAGACTCGAACAGCGTCGAAACTCAGCGGCGCGCACGACCGAGGCTGCGGACGGCTTCAAGCGCGGCGGCCACCACTATCGAAGAGGTACCAACCAGCGTCCAGCCAGGATGCGCGCGCAAACGCACCATCATAACGTAGGCGATCCCGCCCAGTATAGCGAATCGTGTGACGTATTTCACAAGGCCCCAACTACCAGACCCTGAAGGACTTGTCCCGTTACTGGCGATGAGCCTTCCGACCAACCCGTCGACGCCAGAGCGGATTCCACGGTAGCTCACGGTCGCGATCAGCCCACCTGTCAGCACCCCGAGCACGCCTCGCACACCTGCCCCGCTGAGTAGAGCACCTCCGGTGGCACAGACGACCACCACGATGGCGCTGCGTCCGATCCGGCGTAATTGCGCGTCAGTCTCGCCGGCCATGGCTCCCCTGCTGATCGTTCAGCGCATTGACCGTGCGGAACACGTTCAAGCCGCCGGCCACGACGCCCAGGACAAAGAAGATGAAGGTGAACCAGGGCGAAGTGCCGAACCAGCGATCGAGGGTGGCGCCGAACCACCAGCCCAAAACGATGGCAATCACGAACGCCAGGCCCACCGACCCGACGCTACCGAGCGCGCGCATCGGACTCTGGGGCTCAGTCATTCGGGAACAAGTCTATTATTTTCAACCGTTTTCGGCCACGCCCGTCGCTTGATCCTCCCCGTACGCTGTGCCTATACTGAGCCCATCGTCATGCCGACGTCCCCGTCACGCCGCTTTCTCCTCACCGTGATCCTTGTCGGCGCGGCGGCATCGGGCCTGGCGCGCCCGGTCTTCACGCAGGCCCAGGCGGATTCACGCGAGCGCACGCTCTTCCTGAGCGCTGTCGACAAGAATGGCGAATCGATCGAGGACCTTCGCATCTCGGACGTCATCGTCCGCGAAGATGGCGCGCGACGCGAGATCCTGCGGCTCTCACGTGCGATTGAACCGATCGACATCGCGCTGCTCATCGATAACAGCGCGGCTGCTGAAGCCGCGGTCATCCCGATGCGAAGCGCGCTTCGGGCGTTCGTCACTTCGATGGCCGAGGGCAACCAGATTGCGGTCATCTCGCTCGCCGATCGCCCGACGGTTGTCGTCGAATACACCTCCGACCTGAAGACGCTGGAAAACGGTGTCGGCGGGCTGTTCGCGATGTCCGGCAGCGGCATGACGCTGCTCGACGCCGTCACCGAGACCATGAGCGGCCTGGCTCGTCGCAACGCGCCGCGCGCGATGGTCGTCTCTGTCATCAACGACGGCCCCGAGTACAGCACGCGCCAATACCGGCAGGTCATCGACGCCATGAAGACCGCTCACGCGCAGTTGCACGCGGTCACTGTCGGCACCTTCTCTGTCTCCAACGACATCGAATCGCGCGAGCGGGCATTCGTGCTGGACCTGGGAACGAAGGAATCGGGTGGCCAGCGGATGACGCTACTAAGCCCCATGGGCCTCGACAAGGCGCTCGGCAAACTCGCCCGGGAACTGTCAACCCAGTACAAGGTCGTCTACGCGCGGCCTCAATCGCTCGTTCCGCCGGACAAGCTCGAGATTGAATCGGGCCGGCGCGGCGTGACCCTCAGGGGTACACCGACGCGCGAGCAGGCGGGAGCCTGACGTGAGGCGCCTGCTGATCGCGGTCTGTGGACTGGTCGCGCTGCTGGGCGGCTTCGTCTCGGCGCGCCAGGCCCCTGCGTTCCGCGCGGTCGTCGACATCGTGTCGCTGAATGTCACGGTGATGGACCCGCAGAACCACTACAGCACCGAGCTCGAGGAGAACGACTTCGCCGTGTATGAAGACGGCGTCAAGCAGGATCTCACCTTCTTCAACCGCCGGCAGCAGCCGATCGCGCTCTCACTGCTTCTCGACAGCAGCGCGAGCCTGGATGACAAGATCGCCACGCTGCAGACTGCCGCGGTCAATTTCGTGCATCGACTGAAGCC
>CANJYC010000159.1 GCA_947478985.1 Acidobacteriota bacterium
CGGCGTCGACGCGCTGCGCTACTTCGTCATGCGCGAGATGTCGCTCGGGCTGGACGCGGACTTCTCGGACGCGGCGATCCTGACGCGCTACAACTCGGATCTGGCCAACGACCTCGGCAATGTCGTCAGTCGCACCACGACGATGATCCAGCGCTATTGCGATGGCGCGATTCCCGCTCCGCCCAGCGAGTTGCCGGAGGCCGATGCGGAGCTTGCGAAATCGGCCGATGCGATCATCGCGAGAGTCGCCAGGAGTTTCCAGACCGCCGATCTCAGCGTCGCATTGAAGGACACCTGGGAGCTGATCTCGATTCTGAACAAGTTCATTGTCGGACGGGAGCCGTGGACGCTCGCCAAGGATCCCAACAAGCGGGCATTGCTGAACGCCACGCTGTTCAGCGCCGCCGATGCGCTTCGCGTCATCGCCGCCCTCGTCGATCCGGTGATGCCAGTTGCCGCGGCTCGAATCCGCACCATGCTCGGCGTGTCGCAGGAGCCATGGACCACGCTCACAGCTGGCACGCTGAGCCCGGGAACCCATCTCGGCCCGATTGAACCCCTGTTCCCCCGCATCGAGAAGACACTCGAGGAGTTGCGCGCCATGACCACTGACAACACTGCACCGCCTACAGACCAGAAGCCGCCGGTCGCCACCGCCGAACCCTTGGCGGCTGCCCCGATGCCGTCCGCTGCGCCAGCCACGACGACGGAACAGCCGGCCGCTGCTGATACCCGTATTTCCATCGACGACTTCATGAAGGTGGAACTGCGGACGGCCAAGGTACTTGCCGCTGAGGCCGTGCCGAAGTCGAAGAAGCTGATTAGGCTGACGGTCGAGGTCGGCGCCGAACAGCGGACAATCCTCGCGGGCATCGCCGAGGCCTATCAGCCGGAGCAGCTCGTCGGCCGGAGCATCGTTATCGTGGCCAACCTGAAACCCGCCAAGCTGATGGGGATCGAGTCCAACGGCATGGTGCTCGCGGCGAGCACTGAAGGCGGGAAGCCCTCACTCCTCACCGTCGAGCAGGCCGTTGAATCCGGCTGGCGCGTCCGCTAGAAATGGGGTCGGGAGTCATTTGATGAGGACACTGAAGTCAGCCAGAGGAAGTGTCCTCATTAAATGACTCCCGACCCCTTATTCGTGGATGCGCATTGCCATATCGCGGGGACGCAGTTCGCTGGCGATCTTGAGGCGGTGGTGCAGCGGGCCTGCGACGCAGGTCTCGCTGGCGCGTGCGTGATTCTTGCTGCGGACAACGCGCAGGAACTCGCGCAGGCTGGGGTAGTGGCCGCCGCCTGGCCGTCGGTACGGTTCTCCGTCGGCATTCATCCACATGCGGCGGGGACGTACGCCGACGAACCGGCCCGCGCCTCACATCAGCTTCAGGCCGCCATCGATGCACAGCCGTTCACCCGGTGCGTCGGAGAGATCGGCCTCGACTACCACTACGATTTCGCGCCTCGCGAGGCGCAACACGCGGTCTTCCGAGAACAGATCCGCGTCGCGCGCCATCGCGGGCTGCCGATCATGATCCATACCCGCGAGGCCGAAGACGACACCTTCCGCATCCTGGCGGAGGAGTCGGTGGACGAGGGCGGCGGGGTATTCCACTGTTTCACCGGGAACCGCGATATGGCCCGGCGCGCGCTCGATATCGGCTTCTATATCTCGCTGGCCGGCATCGTGACCTTTCCGCGCGCGCTCGAGCTGCACGAAGTCGCGACCTTTGTCCCCCTCGACCGGCTGCTCATTGAAACCGACAGCCCCTTCCTGGCACCGGTGCCGTTCAGAGGCGGGCGGAACGAGCCGGCCCACGTCGTCCGGGTTGCCGAGCGAATCGCCGCGCTTCGGGGAATCGATACCGCCGTGGTGGCGAGCGCGACGCTGGACAACTTCCGTCGACTCTTCAACCCGTAACTGCAACGCCCAGCACGGATTAGCGCGCCGTAGCGCGTTGACACCCCTCGGGGCATGTGTTCTGATTGAATCGCTTGCATCCAACCGCGCAGAAACCGTCCGCTGCCGTTCTCGCGCTGATGTTCGAGCCGATTCGCGACGACCTGCGCAAGGTCGAGCGCGAGTTCGCACGGCACGTGCAGTCGCAGGTCGCGGTGATCCCGGCTATCGGCAGCTATATCCAGGACGGCGGCGGCAAACGCATCCGCCCAGCCGTGCTGCTGATGGCGGCCCGGATGTGCGGCTGCGTCAACGACCCCGAAGAGCGCCCAGTGCTCCACGCGGCCGTCCTTGAATTCATCCACACTGCGACGCTCGTCCACGACGACATCATCGACGAATCCGAGCTGCGGCGCGGCCGGCAGGCCGTCCACTCCCGGTGGGGCAACGATGTCACGGTGCTCCTGGGCGACTTCCTATACATCAAGTCGATGTCGATGGCGCTGACCCAGGACCGCCTCGACCTCATCCGGCTGCTGTGCGACGTCACCCTCCGGATGATCGAAGGCGAGATCTACCAGCTCACCAAGAACGGGGTGGTCGACCTTACCGAAGACGAGCACTTCGAGATCATCCGCCGCAAGACCGCGTACCTGTTTGCCGGCTGCGCCAAGATCGGTGGCCTGCTCGGCACGCCGACGCGCGAACAGCAGGAGGCCCTCTGGGACTACGGCCTGAACATCGGCATGGCCTTCCAGATCGTCGACGACCTGCTCGACTTTACCGGTGAGGAAGTGGCGCTCGGCAAGCCAATCGGCGGCGACCTGCGCGAAGGCAAGATGACCCTGCCGGTCATCCACCTCCTGTCCTGCGGGGATGCCCGCGCCGACAGCCTCATCCGCAAGGTCGCCCGCGAGCGCGACGCCAGCCTCGACGAATGGCGGGAAATCCGCGCCATGCTGACGCAGTGGCGATCGATCGACTACGCGCAGCGCGTGGCGGCTGATTTCGTCGAGCGCGCGAAGAAGGCGCTCACCGCGTTCCCTGCCGGCCCGGAACGCGACGCCCTGATGTTCCTGCCGGATTACGTCATCGCCAGGGATCGGTGAACGCGGCCGCCAGAATCGCGGAGCTGCGGCTCCAGATCCGCCATCACGAAGAACGCTATTACATTCTGAGCGAACCGGAGATCGCTGACGCCGAGTTCGACGCCCTCATGCGCGAGCTTGCGGCGCTCGAAGCGGCCCATCCCGAACTCGTCACGCCGGACTCTCCCACGCAGCGCGTCGGCGGCCGCGCCACTGACGGCTTTGCCAGCTGCGAGCACGCCCAGCCGATGCTCAGTCTCGACAACGCCTATTCGGAGGAGGAACTGCGCGCCTTCGACGAACGGGTGCGGCGCGCGCTCGGAGAGACCGGCGCGGTCCCGGACGCGGTGGCCTATGTCGCAGAGCTGAAGATCGACGGGTTGAGCATCGCGGTGACCTACAACAACGGCCTCCTGGTGCGGGGTGCCACCCGCGGTGACGGCGTGCGGGGCGAGGATGTCACGGCGAACGTCCGCACCATTCGCGCGATTCCGCTGCGCCTGCACGGCGATCCCTCCGGACCGATCGAGGTGCGCGGTGAAGTCTATCTTCCGCGGACCTCCTTCGAGCGTATCAACAGGGAACGCGAGGCGTCCGACGAGCCGCTCTTCGCCAATCCCCGCAACGCGGCCGCCGGCGCCATGCGGAACCTCGACCCGGCGCTCGTGGCCACGCGCGGGCTCAGCGCGTTCTTTTACCAGGTGGTCATGGTGAGCCCCTCGGACGGCCAGGCCCCGCGTGATGGCGCACGTGATGCCGGCGTGGAGCCGGACCAAACCCACGCCGACACGCTCGAACGGTTGCGCGCCTGGGGGCTGCCGGTTGAACCGCACTGGCATCGTCAGGGCGGAATCGACGACGTGATTGCATTCTGCCGCGAGTGGGAGCACACGCGCCGCACGCTCGACTTCGACACCGATGGCGTGGTGGTCAAGGTGGACGCGCTCGCCCTGCGCACGCGGCTCGGCGCCACGAGCAAGTTCCCCCGGTGGGCGATTGCCTTCAAATTTCCGGCCGAGCAGAAGACCACGCGGCTGCTCAGGATCGAGGTGAACGTCGGCCGCACGGGCGCTGTCACCCCGTATGCCGTGCTCGAACCGGTGTCGATCGCCGGATCCACTGTCTCGATGGCGACGCTGCACAACGCCGATGATGTGGCGCGCAAGGATATCCGCGAGGGTGACTGGGTCATTGTCGAGAAGGCCGGTGACGTGATCCCGCGCGTCGTCGGGCCGGTCCTGAGCAAGCGCCTGCCAGCATCTCAGCCCTGGGTCATGCCCGCCACCTGCCCGATACCTCCCGGCTGCGGCAGCCAGTTGCAGCGCGATGACGAAGAGGTGGTCTGGCGGTGCCTCAACGCGTCATGCCCCGCAAAGCTGCAACGGAGCCTGGAGCACTTCGCGTCGCGCGGGGCGATGAACATCGAAGGGCTCGGCGAATCACTGATCGCACAGCTGATTGCGGGAGGTCTCGTCGCCGACTTCGCCGATCTGTATTCGCTCACGGCCGGCACCATTGCGGATCTGACGAGCGCCTCGACGCGAGGCGACGGCAAGGTCATCACCAGACGCGTCGGCGACAAGCACGCCGGGAAGGTTCTGGCGCAGATCGATCGCAGCCGTGGCAACGAGTTCTGGCGCCTGCTCTATGGCCTGGGCATCCGCCACATCGGCGAGCGGGCCGCTCAGATCCTGGCGGGCGCGTTTCACTCGATCGAGAGCCTTCTGGACGCAACGGTCGAGCAGTTCCAGGATACCGACGGTATCGGACCCGTGCTGGCTGCGGCATTGCGCCACTGGCTCGACGAGCCACGGAATCGCCGCCTCCTGGAACGGTTGAGGTCGGCCGGCATCCGCATGGAGGTACCGCCCGAAGAGCGCGTCGCACGTGCTGCCGACGGGCCGCTCAAGGGTCAGACCTACGTGCTGACCGGCTCACTGGCCACCATGACCCGCGACGAGGCCACGGCCGCCATCGAGCGACTGGGGGGGAGGGTGACCGGATCAGTGAGCAAGAAGACAACAGCAGTGGTTGTTGGCGAAGATGCCGGCAGCAAAGCCGACAAGGCGCGCGAGCTCGGCGTCCCCACATTGGACGAGGCGACGTTCCGTGCGAGGCTCGACGCGGGCCTATAATGGCCTCATGACGCGGCGGTTCCTCATCCTGACCGTGTGCCTGAGCGCAACCGTCGCGTTCCTGGTCGGCCTGATCGTCGCGGGCTCCATGACGCCGGCCACGGCGGTTTCGGCTGAGCGCAAGTCCGC
>CANJYC010000160.1 GCA_947478985.1 Acidobacteriota bacterium
AACTTTGGGATGGCGACGTATTCGTAATACTGAATGCATTGATAGACGTTTTTGAAGTATTTCAACACTGAGACTGCCGCGGAGCCCTGCCGCCCCCCGATTCGCGGGTTCAGGCGATGAGGCGATATGACTTTTTTGTGATGAGAAATAAAGTTCAGGACATTAATGTCACGCCAATGGACGCTCTGGCCAGACCCCTCGCTATCGGCATAAGTGCTGCGATATCAGGGCTCTACAGCCATGCATTGCGCTCATTCCGGAGCGGAACATCGCTTGCCACGTGACTGTCATCCCGGCCACGTCGCCGACCGCGCGACCGGCTCCGTTGCCCCTCCGCCCGCGTCGGCGCGTCCCACAATTCAGAGCGGAGCGTGTTGCGTGATTCTTGTTCCCCGCGATCTTTCCAGAGGTCCATCTCGGCCACTGACCTGTCTGTGTCTCGCGCTGATGATCCTGGTCATGCCGAAGACCGGCATTGCACAGCAACCGGCACCGACAGCCCCTCCCCTCCCAAACCGCCTGAACGAGGTCCTGCCCGCCTGGTTGCGCGTGCGCGGCGAGTTCCGAGAACGGATGGAAGGCTTCGAGAGCAGCGGCTTTGTGAGCGGGCGCGATGACGTGTACTGGTTGAGCCGGTTCCGCTTCAATGCCACCGTCACGCCGACCCGGCTCCTCTCCTTTCAGGTCCAGGCACAGGATGCGCGCGTGAGCAGGAAGACCGTCGGACCGACCGGGACACCGTTTGCGGCGCCGATCGACCTGCGCATGGGCTTTGCCGATTTTGGTGATGCCAAGAGCACGGTCGCCGCGCGCCTCGGACGGCAGGAGCTGGTCTTCGGCGAGCAGCGGCTCGTTGGCCATGTGAGCTGGCTCAACGCGGCACGGACCTTCGACGGTGCGAAGGTGACGGTTCGGCGGTCAGCGTTTCAGGTGGACGCCTTCGCCACCTCAGTCGTTCGCATCCTTGGCGACGAGTTCGACAGGAGCGGCAACGGCAATCGCTTTGCGGGCGCGTATCTCACCGCCCCGAAGGTGGTACCGCTCGGCTCCGTCGAGCCGTTCGTGTTCTACCGGCGGGACGTCAACCTCCGGGCGGAGACAGGGCCGAACGGGAGTCTCTCGCAGACAACGATCGGCGTGAAGCTGGCAGGGCGCCTCCCCGCCAGATTCGACTACGGCATCGAGATGGCGGCGCAGCGCGGTTCTCTTGGCATGGACGACGTGAACACCTGGGCCGGACACTGGCAACTCCGCCGCACGTTCGCCGGCACCGCGGTTCCGCGCCTCATTGGCGAGTACAACTTTGCGTCGGGCGACAGCAACCCCGCCGATGGCGTGCGCGGCACATTCGACCAGCTGTATCCGACCGGGCACGACAAGTACGGCCTGGCCGATCAGGTCGGCTGGCGCAACATCCATCATCTGCGCGCCGGGTTCGAGATCACGCCGCTGAAGGCCACGCCCGTGACAGCAAACTATCACTCCTGGTGGCTCGCCGAGAACCGCGACGGCCTCTATGCCGCCAGTGGCGCACAGATCGCCCGCGTCGCCAGTGGCGCCGCAAGTCGCCACGTCGGGCAGGAGATCGATCTCCAGATCGCGCGCCCGCTCACGCCGCAGATTCAGATGGCCGCCGGCTACGCGCACATCTTCACGGGGCATTTTCTGAAGCAGGCCACGACTGGGGCGTCCTACAGCCACCCGTACGTGATGGTGACCTACGTCTTTCTGGCGCCATCCTGAGTTGCCACGAAATCTCCGGCGCAGGCCCGCACCGGCGTTTAGGCCCGATGCATGAGGAGACCGGGGCACGACGCGCCACCATGAGCACAAGACCCCGGCGCGTGGCATATGATCGCGCCACGCATGAGCACGCACTGGCTGATCACTCGGATTACGATGGCGACGGTATTCGCGACGCTCTCCGTAGGTTGCGGAAGCGGCAGCGATAAGACCGCCGCGGCACCGGTCACGCGCCGCCTCTCCATCGCCACCGGCGGCACCGGCGGCGTCTACTACCCCTACGGCGGCGGCATCGCGCAGGTCCTCACGACGCACCTGCCGAACGTCGAGGCGACGGCTGAGGTCACCGCCGCATCGGTCGACAATCTCAAGTTCATCAAGCAGGGCACCTCGGACATCGCCTTCACGATGGCGGATACCGCGCAGGAAGCCGTGGCGGGCCGCGACGTGTTTGCCGAGTACGGGCCCGTGCCGGCCCGTGCCCTCACGGTGCTCTACACAAACTACATGCACCTGGTGACGCGCGCCGACAGCGGAATTACCGGCGTCCGCGACCTCCGCGGTAAGGTTGTCTCGATCGGCACGCCTGGTGGAGGCGGCACGGTCCAGGCCGAGCGAATCCTCATCTCGGCGGGCCTCGACCCCAAACGCGACCTCCGGCCGCAGTATCTCGGTGTCGCGCAAGCCGTTGACGCCCTGAAGGACGGCAAGCTGGACGCCTTCTTCTGGAGCGGCGGCGTGCCTACGGCCGCGATTCTCGACCTGGTGAATACGCAGGGCGTGACGGCCCGCCTCCTTCCGCTCGACGATGTCCTGCCCGCTCTCCAGAAGACCTACGGCAGCGCGCTGTACTACAGGGTCGTCATCCCGAAGGACGTGTACCGGATGCCCGCCGATATCCCGGTTGTGGCGGTGGCCAACATGCTGGTCGTGGCGGACTCAATGCCAGATCAGCTGGCGTACGACATCACCCGCACGATCTTCGAACAGCAGGCGACGCTGGCCGGCATCCACCCGCAGGCACGCGAACTGGCGGTCGACAAGGCTCTCATCGGCGCCACCATTCCCTTCCACCCCGGCGCCATTCGCTACTTCCGCGAACGCGGCGTCTGGAAGGAATGAGCGCAGGGGTCGCGTTCGCCCTCGCGGCCTACGCACTCTACTGGGTCGTCGGCATCGTCGCGCCGCAGACCTATCGGCCGACGTTCCTGCTGCTGGCCCTGATCTACACGTTCCTGGCCAATCCCAGAGAGGAGGGCACGGCCGCCGACACACCTGAGCCGCCGCGGCCCCTGCGCCATCGGCCCGTGGACGTCCTCCTAATCGGTCTCTCGATCGCCGCGCTCATCTGGCCGGTGCTCCAGGGCGACGCCTTCATCTATCGCGCCGCGACGCCCACGGCCACCGACATCACGCTGGGCTGCGTGCTCGTCCTCGTGGTGCTCGAAGCGACGCGCCGCGCGGTCGGCGCGACGCTGCCGCTCACCGCCATTGCCTTTCTGCTCTACGCGCAGTTCGGTCCGCTGCTCGACCGCGTCGGCTTGTCGCTCATCGCCCATCGCGGCTACTCGCCGGCGCGTGTCATCGGCGTGCTCTACATGACGCTCGAAGGCATCCTCGGCGTCCCGCTCGATGTAGCCGCCACCTACATCGTCCTGTTCACCATCTACGGCGCCGTGCTCGAGTACAGCGGTGCCGGGGCGTTCTTCGTCGAGTGGGCGATGGCGGCCATCGGACGCTCACGGGCCGGTGCCGGTCCAGGGCGGACCGTGACGCTGGCCGGCTATCTGCTCGGCGCGGTATCCGGGAGCGGTGTCGCCAACACTGTGATGCTTGGCTCGGTATCGTGGCCGATGATGCGGCGCGCCGGTTATCCGCCCAACACCGCCGGGGCCATCCTCGCAGCTGCCGGCATCGGCGCGATCCTCGCGCCCCCCGTCATGGGCGCCGCAGCGTTCCTCATCGCCGAGTTCCTCAACATCTCGTACTTCGAGGTGGTGAAGATGGCGGCGATTCCGGCGTTCCTCTACTACCTGTCGATCGTCATCACGGTTGAGGCCGACTCCCGCCGTCTCGGCTTGAAGGTGACAGACACCTCAGTGCGCAGCGTCGCCGCCGTCACGCGGAGCGGATGGTTCTACTTCCTCTCCGTCGCGGCGATCTTTGTCTTCATGGCGCGTGGCGCCACGGCCTTTCAGTCTGTCTTCTGGGCCACGCTCATGGCGGTCGGGGTCAGTTTTCTGTCGCGCGAACACGCACTTCGGCCGCGCCGTCTCGCCGCGGCGCTGTCTTCGGGCGGTGCCAGCGTCGTGCCCGTCGTGGCTACGACGGCCACAGCGGGCATCATCGTCGGCGTCGTCACGCTGACCGGCCTGGGACTGAAGGCGGCCGGGCTCATCGTGACACTCGCCGGCGCCAGCCTTCCGCTCACGGTCCTCTACGCGGCGGCAGCCGTCTGGATGCTCGGGCTGGCCGTGCCGGTCACCGCCTCGTACATCATCGCCGCCGTCATGGTGGCACCGGCCCTGACACAGGTCGGGATCTCACCGGCTGCGGCACACATGTTCATCTTCTATTACGCGGTCCTCTCGGAAGTGAGTCCTCCGACCGCGCTCTCGCCATTTGCCGCCGCGGCCGTGACCGGTGGCGACCCGTTCCGCACGACGATGCTCACGTGGAAGTACACCATCCCGGCGTTCATCGTGCCCTTTGTCTTCACCATGAGCCCCCACGGGAGCGCGGTGCTGATGCAGGGATCAGCCCTCGCCATCATCCGCGCGCTCGTCGTCTCGGCGGCTGGTGTCACGGCCATCGCTGCAGCTTCCGGCGGCTATGCGTGGCGGCCCGTCACGCTCGTCGAACGAGGTCTGTTGATGGCGACTGGGGTAGGCATTCTCGCCCTGGCGTGAACACGCGCATTCACAGACGCTGGCCGCGTCAGGCGCGGTCGGCTCGCGGATGTCATTGAGTACATGAGAAGGGCCGGCCCTCGAGAGGGCCGGCCCTGTGTGTCTGCACGCGGGCAGACGGATCGAGCGAATCAGACGCCGGACAGGTCGTTCATCTGGCCGTTACTGTCGCCGAGCTTGTCGATCGGCACACCCATCTTGTTGAGCAGCGTGAGGTGCAGATTCGCCAGCGGCGTGCCGGTCGGATGCGCGATGTGACGGCCACCCTTGATGGTGCCGCCGCCCCCGCCCACCACGATCGGGTGGAGTTCCACGTGCGTGTGGCGGTCGCTGTTCGCGATGCCGGACCCGAACATGATCATGGAGTGATCGAGCAGCGACCCGTCGCCGTCCGGCGTGGCCTTGAGCTTCGCCAGGTAGTTGGCGAACAGCATCACGTGGTGCGCCTGGATGCGCTGGAGCTTCGCCAGCTTCTCCGGGTCCTCGCCGTGGTGCGAGATGGAGTGATGCGACTCGTTGATCCCGAGCGCCGGATAGGTGCGGCCCGTGATCTCGCGGCCATACATGAACGTGATCACACGGGTGAGGTCGCTCTGA
>CANJYC010000161.1 GCA_947478985.1 Acidobacteriota bacterium
AACAGATCATCAGCACGGGCCAGGCGGACGCAGTGCTCCTCGCCCGCGAGCTATTGCGCGATCCTTACTGGCCGCTGCACGCCGCCCGCCAGCTCGGGCAGGCCGTCACATGGCCCACGCAGTACCTGCGAGCCGCCCCGCACGGTGCGCAGCCGCGGCAGCCGCGTTCGTAGGTGGCGCGGCGGGCGGGAATCGCTACAATCTCTCCGGGCGGCGCCACCACGCCACGCCGCCGCGTGCACTCGGCGCATGACGCCACAGCCGGAACGGCACAGCGAGACCGCACATCGTGAGGAGCCTGGCACATGAGTAACGTGACATTGAAGGTGAACGGTCTGGCGCACACCGTGGACGTCGACCCGGCGACGCCCCTGCTCTATGTCCTGCGCAATGACCTCGGCCTGCAGGGACCGCGGTTCGGCTGCGGCCTCGGACAGTGCGGCGCCTGCACCGTCATCATCAACGGCACCGCGGTGCGCTCGTGTGTGACGCCCGTCTCCACGGTGCGCAGCGAGATCACGACGCTCGAGGGACTGGCACAGAACGGCACGCTCCATCCGCTGCAGCAGGCGTGGATCGATGAGCAGGCGCCGCAGTGCGGGTTTTGTCAGAACGGGCAGATCATGACGGCCAAGGCCCTGCTCGACAAGAACCCGAATCCCACCGACGCGCAGATTCGAGATGGCATGTCCCGCACGCTCTGCCGGTGCATGACGTTCTACCGCGTGCAGGCCGCGATCAAGCGGGTCGTCAACAAGGGGGTCGCATGAGACCGTTCTCGACGGTACCGGCCTTCATCGAAGCACTGCTCGACGCGCGCACCGAGCAGCCCTCTCGCCGCCACTTCCTCAAGACCTCGGGCATGCTGGTCGTGAGCGCCGGCGTCGCTTCGGTCGCGGGGCCATTCGCCTCGGATGCCGCGGCGCAGGCCGCTGGCCCGTATCCCGATATCAACTTCCGCCAGCTCGATTCGTGGATCGTCATTCACCAGGACAACACCGCCACGTTCTATGTCGGCAAAACCGACTGCGGCCAGGGCACGGGCACCGCCTTCCGCCAGATGATGGCCGACGAGCTGGACATCGCGTATGCCAGCACGACCTGCATCATGGGTAACACCGACATCACCGTCGACCAGGGCGGCTCTGGCGCATCGGACGCGATTCAGGTCGACGCCTGGCCCATGCGGCGCGTGGCGGCCGAAGCGCGGCGTGTCCTGCTCGAGATGGCCTCGACGCGCTTCGGCGTGCCGACGGCGCAGCTGACGGTCGCCAACGCCATCGTCACGGTCACGGCCGATCCGACCAAGCGCGTGACGTATGGTGACCTCATCGGTGGACGGCGTTTCAACGTGGCGCTCACCGGCAACAATATCAACGCGACGACAGGCGTGGCCAAGGTCAAGGCGGTACAGGACCTGAAGATCGTCGGGCAGTCGCCGCAACGCTATGACATTCCCGCCAAGGTCGATGGCACCCTCAAGTGGGCCGTGGACGTGCGCTTGCCCGGGATGGTCCACGCGCGCAACGTGAAGCCTCCGGTGGCGGGCGCGCAACTGGTGAGCATTGATGAGTCCTCGGTGCGCAGCCTTCCGGGTTTCGTCCGGGTCGTCAGTAAGGGCAATTACGTGGCCGTGATCTGTGAGCGCGAGGAGCAGGCCATCACGGCGGCCCGCCAGCTCAAGGCCACCTGGCGCAAACCCGCGACCGCGCCCTTCCCGGCCTCGGAGGATCTGTTCACCTACATGCGCGCGACGACGCCGACGTCGAGCCAGGACCCGGAGGTGATCGGGGATCCGGGGACAGCGATGGCAGGCGCCGCGAAGGTGGTTGAAGCCTCCTATGAGATCCCGTTTCAGGGCCACACCGCGATCGGGCCGGCCCATGCGCTGGCCGACCCCTCAAACGGACAGATGACGATTTATTCCAACGACATGAAGTCGTACGGCTTGCGCGACGGCGTTGCCGAGTTTCTCGGCATGCCGCGCGACAAGGTGCGGGTCGTGTGGATGGAAGGTCCGCAAGGCTATGGCCGGACCGCCGCGGACGATGCCGGATTCGAGGCCGCGTACCTCGCGCGGGAACTTGGCAGGCCGGTGCGCATGCAGTGGATGCGGAGTGAAGAAACGGCGTGGGACAGCAAGGGCCCCGCCTTTACCGTGTCCATGCGCGGAGGGCTCGACGCTCAGGGGAATCTCGTCGCGCTCGAGTACGACGCCAGGGCCGCCGACTACTGCCACCTCGGCTACAACGAAGCGGAGACGGTGCTGATCTCGCAGCTCATGGGCACGCGCCGCAACCCGGTCGCGCCCGGAAGCTCCGCGACACCCTCGAACATGTATGCCATCCCGCACACCCGCACGTCCACGCACGTCGTGAGCCTGCCGCTCGTGTGGGAGACTCCGTTGCGGACCGGCAACCTGCGCGATCCCAATGGTCCGCAGTCCACCTTCGCGGCCGAATCGTTCATCGACGAGATGGCGGTCGCGGCCGGGGCCGACGCCGTGCAGTTCCGACTGAAGCTCCTCACGGGGACGACCGAGGACGACGGCGGGTTCAAACGCGTCCGGTCCATCGCGGCGATCAAGGCGGCGGCGGCCACATTCGGGTGGGACACGCGTCCCTCGCCTAAGCCGCTCGGCAGAGGACCCATCCTCACCGGACGAGGCATCGCCTACGCGTTTCGCGGGCAGACGGTCGTCGCCGTCATCGCCGAGGTCGAGGTGAATCGCACGACGGGCCGCGTCTGGGTCAAGCGGCTCACCTGCGGACACGACTGCGGCCTCGTGATCAACCCCGAGGGCCTGAAGCATACCGTCGAGGGCGGCATGCAATACGCACTGAGCCGGACGCTGAAGGAAGAAGTGACGTTCGACACCGAGAAGGTCACGAGCGTCGACTGGGTCACCCATCCCACGCTCACGCACATGGATGCCCCTGAGCGGATCGACGTTGTGATCGTCAACGGCGACCCCAATCCGAATCGCCCGGACCTGCCGCACTACGGCGCCGGCGAAGCCTCGGGCAAGCCGACGCTCGCGGCGGTGGCCAACGCCATCTTCGACGCGACCGGCGTGCGTCTGCGCCGCGTGCCGTTCCGGGATGCGCGCGTGCTGGCGGCGCTCAGGGCCGCGGGCGTGTAATGTGACCGGCGCCCGCTGAAGTCTGGTCGCCATGACTGGGAATGGCGCACCTGCGGCGCGGGTGTCACCGCGGCGTCGTTCCTGGAACGCCGCGTTCCTGCTGACGGTTGCCGTCCTCAGCTGGGGCACATCGCTCTACATCCTCCGGCTGCACCGGCTCATCGGACCCGCCCGTCAGCCCATCAACATCCGGTGGACGCCGGACACCAGCGACCGCGCCAGACAGGCAGCGGAGGCGACGCTGCACCTTCAGGGTGGCGAGTCGCTGGAGCCCGGCACGTGGGTGTATCACCTGCAGGACCACTCGCAGGAAGCCCTCCGCCAGATCGTCACGCATCCGCTGGTCGCGGACACGGCGCACATCAATCGACAGGCGTTCCGGATCGTGATCGATGCGCCCAATCATCCGCGCTGGCTCAGGCGCGTCCTCCAACTCGATCTTGGCCCGGCGATCGCACTCGCCGCAGCACTGTTCGGCGTTGCGGCGTTCTGGTGTGCGTGCGGGTACCACCGCCTGTCCGCCCGGGCCCATCTGGAACGGCTCCGGGGACTCTCGCCGTGGCTCCCCCACGCCTGCCTGGCCGGCGGACTGCAGTTCGCGATTGCGCTGTGGGTGCCCATCGGGCTGACACTCAACCACGACTACCTCACGGTCAATCTCGTCGAGCACGTGCAGCCGCGCGCGCTCGTCGGAACCGTGTCGCAGTATCTCGACCTCAGCGACGTCCAGTTTCTGTTCGCCACACAGGCCGCCCTCTTCGTCTGGCTGTTCCTCGTCGCGGTGCTCATCGCAACGCCGCGCGGACAGCGTGTGCCTGATGGGCCGAACTGGCGGACGTTCGGGGTGCTGTTTCTCTTCGGCTGGTCGACCCTGCCCTTCGTCACCAATGCGTTCTCCGGCTTCGTCGACGTGTTTGCCGCCGCCACCGTGGCCGTGTCTGTCTGGTTGCTGTATCAGCGGGACGAATCGTCCACGGCAGCACTGTCCGGTGTGGTGACGCTGATGTGCGTGGCCACATTGATCCACGAGAAGTCGATCTTCGACGTACTGATCCTGCTGGTGTGGATCGGGTTCACGCGACCTCGCAGGCAGGCGGCGTGGACCGTCGGGGCCTACGCGCTGTTTCTCGCGGGCTACCTGATGCTGTCATCCGACGCCAGGGCCGCGAACGGCAATAAGACATTCGCCGAATACCTGAGTCTCGCGGTGGAGTTTCGATCCTACCTGGAGCACTACTCCTTCAATGTTGTGGGAGTCGCCTTCGGCGGAGGTCTGCTGTGGGCACTCTATGCGGCCTGCGCCACGGCCTTTGTTCGCACGCGGCAGGCGACCAGCCCTCTCTTCCCTCGGGTGGCGCTGGTCTTCGGCCTGCTGGCCCTGTGCGTCGCGCCGCTGCTCGTCGCCTGGGACACGAGCCGCCTCGTGGCCCTCATCTGGCTGCCGACGCTGCTGCTACTCCTGGAGCTGGACGGTCGGGTCCTTCTCGCGCGATCCCGGTTCGCGCCCGCCGCGTGCCTGAGCGCCTGTCTTCTGCAGGTGCTCATCCCGCCCGTGCTCATCTATCGACACGGTGCAGTCCCGTTGAACTGCTACGCGTCGTTCGTGGTGGGGCAGCTCGAGCGGGTGCAGGACGCCGATGCGTGGCCCCTCAATCGGGATTTTGCGCCAGTGACCCTGAACCTTCGACACGACCCCTGGCCGTCGGATGGGTCCCATCTCTACGGCTGCGCACCCATCCACCTGACCCGGCCGTGAGGCTGAGTATTTCTCACTGTGTCTCTCGACGTCCGCGCATGCGCGCGTGCTGGCTGCGCTCAATGCCGCGGGCGTGTAAGGCGTCAGAGCCGCGGGGCCACCGTCACGCTGGAGATCAGCCAGCCATCGGCCGTCTGGCGGAATACGATCTCATCGCCATCCACGCGCACGTGCAATTCGCCGCCCCGCACCTCCTGCGACACCTGCGGATAGGCGGCAGCACCCGTCGTGCGCGGGATAATCGCGGTCGCGAGCGTGAGGCTCCCAACCGACTGCGGGCTGGCGAGCCGGAGCAGATTCACAGGGCGAATCCAGCCCGAAGGTAACTCG
>CANJYC010000162.1 GCA_947478985.1 Acidobacteriota bacterium
CCCCGGCAGGCAGCGTGGCCTTCCTCCCGCCTGACCTGGCCACGGGCGTGAAGTCCGGCTATACCTTCACGAATGCCGGCGTGATTCCCGTCGTGCTGGCTCAGGCGCTCACCTGCAACAACACCGCGGATTCGCACACCGGTTTCCTGGCAACCGGCAATCCCACGACGGACGGCACGACCGGCGTGCGGGCCTTCGGTGTGGACCAGACCGGGGTGATCCGCTGGACGGGTGCCGCCGCCGGCATCACCGACGCGGCGACCTACGCGGCCGCTCAGGTGCTCCAGTAAGAGACCAGGCGAGCTGTCACAGCTCTTGGGGAAGGGACGCTCCGCTGGAGCGTCCCTTTTTTGTTGTAGGATGCGGGCGGACGATTTTTCTATGAAGAAACATAGCCGCACACTGATCCTGGCCCTGGCCGTTCTTGCCCTGGGCGCCTCTCTGGCCGCCCTCTACGTGCACTACCGGCTGCTGGCTGACCCCAACTACACGAGCTTCTGCGACGTGAGTGCCACGGTGAGCTGCGAAGCGCTCTACGAGAGCGCCTACGGAACCGTGGCCGGCGTTCCTGTCGCGGCGGGCGGCGTCATCTGGGCAGGCCTCGTGCTCGCATTCGCTCTCGGCATGGGCGGAAAGCGGCCGGCGGCGGACAGCGCCGCGCTCACCAGCTATGTCTTTCTGCTCTCGGTCATCGGCCTGGCGGTGGTCCTCTACTTCGGATACGCCTCGTTCATCATTCTCCAGAAGCTTTGCCTGCTGTGCATGACCACGTATGTAGCGGTCATCGGCATCTTCATCGTGTCCGGCGCCGCATCGGCCCCGGTCGGCACCTTGCCGTCCCGCCTGGGCGCTGACCTGCGTCGCCTGCGCAGCAGCCCGCTCGCGATCGGGCTGGCGCTCGTCTGGCTCGTCGGTTCGGTGGGCCTCGTCGCCTTCTTCCCCCGTGAGCAGAACGCCGGCGCCGCGACGAGCGAGACGGCGGCTGCGGAAGAAGCCGCCCCGGAGGAAACGCTCTCAGTCACCGAGATTGCGGACTTCGAACAGTGGCTCTCACAGCAGGAGCGCGTGGCGCTCGATGTGGATGCCGCAGGGGCCAAAGTCCTCATCGTGAAGTTCAACGACTACCAGTGCCCGGCGTGCCGCCAGACCTATTACGCCTACAAGTCGCTGCGGGAAAAATACGCGAAGCAGGCCCCCGGCGTCGTGCGGTTCGTGACGGTCGATTTCCCCCTCGACTCTGAGTGCAACACCGGCGGTCCCCACCCTTCAGGGTGCGAAGCCGCGGTTGCCGTGCGGATGGCGCGCGAGAAGAACCGTGGAGAAGCGATGGAGGCCTGGCTGTTTGAGAACCAGGCCCGCCTCTCGCGAGATGTCATCAAGGATGGGCTGCGCGAAGTGGCTCAGGTCACGGACTACGATGCCAGATATACCAAGACGCTGGATATGGTGCGCCTCGATGTCCAGAAGGGCCAGCGCCTGAAGGTGAGCGGCACGCCGACCTTCTACATCAACGGCATCAAGATCGGCGGCGGGCTGCGCCCCGCCTATTTCGACGCGGCGATTGCGTACGAACTGAAAAAGGCGCAGGCTGCCGCGCCCGGTGCTGAATAGGCATCAGGCTATGGCCTGATTCCCCATGGACGCCATACGGACAGAGGCGCTTACCAAGCACTACTCCGTTGGATTCTGGCGACCGCGCCCATACCGGGCCCTCGAGGGGCTGACGCTGAGCGTGGGGCAGGGCGAGGTCTTCGGTTTTCTCGGTCCCAACGGCGCCGGTAAGACGACCACGCTCAAGCTGCTGATGCAGCTCATCTACCCGACCTCCGGGCACGCCGAAATTCTCGGCCGCCCCGTTGGTGACGTCGCGGTCAAGCGTCGCATCGGGTTCCTGCCGGAGAACCCCTACTTCTACGACCACCTCACCGCAGAAGAGCTGCTCGAATACGTTGGTGCGCTCTTCGGATACAGCGCCCGCGAATGCCGCGCGCGCGCGACGGCGAGGCTCGATGAGGTCGGCATCGGCGCCGAGCGGCGGCTGCAGCTCCGGAAATTCTCGAAGGGGATGCTGCAGCGCGTCGGCATCGCGCAGGCGCTTATCAATGAGCCCGAAGTCGTGTTCTTCGACGAACCGATGTCGGGGCTCGATCCGCTCGGACGACGGGAAATTCGCCATCTCATTCTGCGACTGCGCGATCGCGGTGCCACCGTCTTCTTCAGCTCGCACGTCCTCTCCGACGCGGAGGCGCTCTGCAGTCAGGTCGCGATTGTCGTGGGCGGGCGACTCGTGTCCTCGGGACATCTCACGGACCTGCTCGCCCTGCGTGTCCGCGGGTGGGAACTGGTGATGGCTGGTCTCAGCCGCGAGGCGATCGAGCGGATCCCTGGGGTGCTGCGGGTCACACAGGTTGGCGTCGATCGCTACGTGCTCGAGCTGCCGCTGACACCTCCGCCAGAGCAGTTGCTCGCGACATGCGTGGCGCATGGTGCGTCGCTCGTGTCGCTCAACCCGATTCGCGACACGCTCGAGGATCTGTTCGTGCGGCAGGTCGCGGCTGCCGGAACCGACCGGGGGCTGTCGACACCTGATGCCCGGAGCCCGGAATCAACACGATGAGAACCATCGCGCGCGTGGCCGTGAGCGTGTTCCGCGAGTCGGTGCGGAACAAGGTGCTCTACAGCCTGGTGTGCTTCGCCGTGCTGCTCATCAGCACCGCGTATCTCATCGGGCAGCTCACGGCCGGGCAGGACATCAAGATCATCAAGGACCTGGGCCTGGCCGCGATCTCGATCTTCGGCCTGCTGATCGCGGTCTTCCTCGGGATCACGCTCGTCTGGAAGGAGATTGAGCAGCGGAGCATCTACAGCATGCTCGCCAAGCCGCTCAGCCGCTCCGAGTTCGTGCTGGGGAAGTACGCGGGTCTCGCGCTCACGCTCGTGGTGAACGTCGGGCTGATGGGCCTCGCGTACTACGCGATGCTCGCCTACATGGCGACCACCTTTCCCCCGGAGGCGCGGGCCGCCTGGCCGGCACCCGCGGTCGACCCTGCGCTCATGAAGGCGCTGGGGCTCATCCTGGTGGAACTGCTCCTGGTCACGGCTGTGGCGCTGTTCTTCTCCACGTTCTCGAGCCCGTTCCTGTCGGCGGTCCTCACGCTTGCGATCTGGGTGATTGGCACCTTCGACGCGGACCTGCGGAACTTCGAGTCGGTGGTGGCTTCGCCGTCGGCTGCCGCGCTCGCGCGAGGGCTCTACTACCTGATCCCGAACTTCGGGGCCTTCGATGTGAAGCTGCAGGTCGTGCACGGGCTCCCGGTGTCGTGGGATTACGTGGTGACGACGGCCGCCTACGGCGCCGTCTATGTGGTGCTGCTGCTTACCGGCGCGGTCGCGATTTTCTCGCGGCGGGATTTCAAGTGATGACGGTACGTGGGTGGACGCTGGCAGTCGGCCTGGCGGCGCTGCTGGCTGGTGTCGTCGGCCTGCAGCGTGCGCGCGAGCGTCTCGATCCGCTGCCGATGCCTGATGGCGGCGGCTCGGTGCTCTACGTGCGCTCGCCGGAGGTGATGAAGCGCGCGGTGCTCTCCTACGACGCGGTTGCGGCCGATCTCTACTGGATTCGCGCCATCCAGCACTACGGTGCCACCAAGCTCTCGACCGATCCGGGTAAGGCCTACGATCAGCTGTATCCGCTCCTCGACATCTCCACCTCGCTCGACCCCGACTTCACCGTGGCGTACCGGTTCGGTGCCATCTTTCTCTCGGAGCCATTTCCGAACGGCCCAGGGCGCGCAGACCAGGCCATTGCGCTGCTCCAGAAGGGCCTCACGGCGCGGCCGGAGACCTGGGCGTTCGCGCAGGACATCGGGTTCGTCCACTACTGGTGGCGGCACGACTACGCGCAGGCCGCGGCCTGGTTTCTGCGGGCGTCGGCCATTCCCGGCGCGCCGGCCTGGATGAAGCCACTGGCCGCGGTGACCCTGGCGCAGGGCGGCAACCGCGCGTCGTCACGGCAGTTGTGGCAGCAGGTCAACGACAGCGCCGATGTGGACTGGCTCCGCACGCAGGCACGGCTGCGCCTGCGGCAGCTTGACGCGCTCGACCAGATCGATGCCCTGCGCACGATCGCGGCGGCGTACGAGCGTCGCACCGGTCTGCGGCTGCGCTCATGGGACGATCTGGTGCGGAGCGGGTACCTGCGTGGTGTGCCGCGCGATCCGGCCGGATACCTGTATCGGCTCGACGCGGCACGCGGGCGGATTACGCTGGCGCCGGACTCGTCGCTCAATCCGCTGCCCACCGAACCGGTCAGCCTCAGCAGCATGGGGCCGACCCTGTGACGGCTGAGGGGATGTTGGTCGTGGCGCTCGCGCTGTTCGGGGCCTGCATCGGGAGCTTCCTGAACGTCTGTATCTACCGTCTCCCACGGCGCGAGTCGCTCATGTGGCCGGCTTCCCGCTGCACGTCGTGCCAGCGCGCGCTGGCCTGGTACGAGAACGTGCCGATTCTGGGCTGGCTCACGCTGCGGGGCCGGTGCCGGACCTGTCACGCCGGAATCTCCGTGATGTACCCCATCGTGGAGGCCATTACCGCTCTCATCTTCGCCAGCGGCTATCTGATGTATGGCTGGACGGCGATGCTCGCCGTGCGGCTCCTGTTTGCCTGCGCGATGCTCGTGCTGTTCGTCATCGACCTGCAGCATCAGATTCTGCCGAACGTGATCACGCTGCCCGGCGTCGTCATCGGCCTGGTGCTGAGCGTCTTCATGCCGCCCGGCTGGCTCTCGTCGCTCATCGGCATCCTCGCGGGTGGCGGCGTGCTGCTGGCCTTGATGGAGGGCTACGCGCGCGCGCGCGGCATTGAAGGACTCGGCATGGGTGACGTGAAGATGCTCGCGATGATCGGCGCGTTTCTCGGCTGGCCGCTCATGCTGCTGACGCTGGTGCTCGCGTCTTTCTCCGGATCGGCGGTCGGCCTCGCGCTGATGGCCGCCAGGCGGGCCGGCGCGAAGACGGCCCTGCCGTTCGGAACGTTTCTCGCGGTGGGGGCGATCGTGGCCGCGGTGGTCGGCGACGACCTGCTCGCCTGGTATCTGTCGTTCTACCGGTGACGCACTACCGGTGACGCATTACAGGTGACGCATTAAAGGTGACGCATTAAAGGTGACACA
>CANJYC010000163.1 GCA_947478985.1 Acidobacteriota bacterium
CCACCGTCCGGGCGACGACTGGGACAAGATCGATGCGCCCGGGACGGCCCGCATAGCGGCGCTCGCACTTGAGTTCGCGGCCCGCATTGCAGCCCGTCCCGACCGGCCTCCGTTCGTCGACTAGAGGGTGTTGCGAAATTACGCGTAGCGGGTCCTGTCGCTGGACAGCCCCACCCGTGCTCGGCCCTGTCGGGCCTGCGGCGCGGGCGGGGCGCCCCGTCCAGCGCCACCCGCGAGAGGTAATTCGTGGACGTGCTCTAGTCGACGAACGGAGGCCGGTCGGGACGGGCTGCAATGCGCGCCGCGAATTCAAGTGCGAGCGCCGCTATGCGGGCCGTCCCGGGCGCATCGATCTTGTCCCAATCGTCGCCCGGGCGGTGGTAGTCGTCGTGGAACCCGGTGAAGAAGATCACCGCCGGAATACGCCGCTCGATAAAGCTGGAGTCGTCGCTCCGGCCTGACCCGGGACCGTTATTGCCGAGGCGGATGCCGCCGATCACCTTGGCTGCGGCGTCGAGATCCCGCTGGAGCGACGGTGCCGTGCTGATGCCGCTGGTCTCGACCCGGCCGTGTGCACGCCCCACCATGTCCAGATCGATCATCGCCACGGTATCGCGCAAGGGCACGGCGGGGTGTTCGGCGTAGTGCGCCGAGCCGAGCAGCCCGAGTTCCTCGCCGGCAAACGCCACGAAGATCAGCGTGCGGGGAAACCGGGCGCGGTCCGCCACGGCAGCGCGCGCCATCTCGATGATGGCGGAGATTCCGGATGCGTTGTCGTCGGCACCGTTGTGGATCTCCCCAGTACGCTCGGGGGTCATCGAGTAGCGTCCACCGAGGCCGACGTGATCGTAGTGCCCCCCGATCACAATCGCCTGCCCCCGCCGTGCGGTGTCGGCCCCTTGCAGCACCCCCACCACGTTGCGGACCGTACGGCGATTGCGCGCCAGGAACTCCGTGTAGTCGACATCGGAACCGGCGAGCGCCCGCGACCGCGGAACGAGATCGCGATCGATGGCCGCCGCGGCCTCGTCGAGCGCCCAGGCCTGAAGCAGAGGCAGCATCTCCGTGCGGCGCACGCGCAGCACCGGAATGGTCTGTTCGTCCGGATCGGGAGCGATGGCGAATCGTCTGTAATCCCCTTGGTCAACCGTGTGCGTCGGGTCAGAGACCACGAGCAGCAATCGGGCGCCGTGGCTGGTCGCGGCCTGCGCCTTCGCCGCGAGGGTCGACTCGGCCAGGGCCCGCGTGCCGTCCAGGCGGCTGTCGGCGCGGGTCTCCTGCGGCTCGTGTGAGAAGACGAGGACGGCCTTTCCCGCGACATCGAGGCCGGCGTAGTCGTCGTACTTGAACGCGGGTGCCGAGATGCCGTAGCCGGCAAACACGAGTGGCAGATGAGTGAGATCCGCCGAGGGCACGGCCAGCGAAGTATTCGGTGCCGTTGCGAGCGGGTAATAGCTCGACCCGATGGCGAGGCGCGCCGACTGTTCCGGCGTTCCAATGCGGAGGGCGTTCCGTTCGCCGACGGTCACCCCGGCCTGAAGCTCGAACGGCTGGAACCAGCCGCTGCCGGTCCCGCCAGGGGTCAGTCCCGCGGTCTTGAACTGCTGCGCCACGTAATCCCCGGCGCGCTCCAGTTCCGGGCTTCCGTCGGCGCGTCCTCGCATGTCGTCCGAGGCGAGGAATTTGATGTGATCCAGCACCGCGACAGGCTCGATCTGGGGCGTGGCGGCTGCCAGCACGAGCCCCGCCACAAGTGCCACGACGGTCAGGACGACTGCCGGAGCGACGATCCTACGCATCACCTAGGTCGGCCCCAGCGCGGTGAGGAGTCGCGTCTTCTCCCGCGCGTTCAACGACGGCAGGCGAGTCTGCGCAATGCCGTGTGTGGTGAGGAGGGCCGGCAAGGTGCCAACGCGGTCCTTCACGCCGAATTCCCCGTCGAGCAGCGCCAGGACGCTGAAGGATTCACGCGAGGACTCGAGCAGCGCTTCTGTCACGCGCGCGGCCGCCATGCCAAGCGTGTAGGCGCCCGGAGGCCACAGGCGTGCCGCGCGCGCATCGACCTGGCCGAGCTGCACCTGGGTGAGCACCCGCTCGAGGGCGTAACCGCCGATCGATGCTTCGCTCCACGGGATCACGAATCGGCCGGGCGCCCCGAGCACCGAGAGCGCGACCTCTCGCGGCGAGCAGCGCGCCTCGAGGGCGACGATGCCGGTCACGGCCGAGGCGAACCCTTCCGGAGCCGACCCGATCACCCGGCGGCGGGCAAATCCGGCGTCGCGTACGGCCGCGAGCAGCAGGTGCTCCTGAGCGGCCCCGGCGAGGACGAGGGGCGCGTCACCAAGGTAGGGGCGGAACTGCGCCAGCATGGCCGCACCCGCGTCACCCTGCCATTCCTGCGAGGCGGCACCGAACCGATCGGCGACAATCGCGACGTCGCACCCTGTGACGCGGCTCGGATCGTCGGTGCCGTCGAGCCGTGTGTGGAAGCCTTCAACGGCGCCCATCTGCTGGACGTCAAGGGCCTTGCCCGCCGCCACGCTGCCGGCGGCGTCAATCAGGAGCAGGCGGCCGATCCGGTCTCCGGCGGCGAGCGCCTGCGCGATGGCGCCGCCGAGTTCTCCGGCGCCGATGATGGCCACAGTCCACATGTGCGGTGGGAGGTATTCTACTGGGATGTTGCAGGGGAAGGTCGCGCTCGTCACGGGCGGGTCGCGAGGCATCGGCCTCGCCACCGCGCAGGCACTGCTCGCGCAGGGGGCATCCGTCGTCACGACCGGCATCGATGCCGCACGGCTCGCTGCCGTCCAGCAGGCACTCGGTCCGAAGGCCGTCGCGGTGCAGGCGGACGTGCGCGATTTCGCCGCCCTTGAAGGCGCGGTCAGGACCGCGGTCGACCGGTTCGGCGGGCTCGATATTCTTGTCAACAATGCCGGGATCGGGATCTTTGCTCCCGTGGCGGAGATGTCACTCGAACAGTGGGACGATGTCATCAGGACCAACGTGACCGGCGTCTTCAACGGCTGTCGCGCCGCGCTGCCGTTCCTCAAGGCGCGCGGTGGCGGCTGGATCATCAACATCAGCAGCCTGGCCTCGGCCAATGCCTTTGCCGGCGGCGCCGCGTACTGCGCGTCGAAGGCCGCGGTCAACGCGTTCAGCGAGGCGCTGATGCAGGAGGTGCGGCACGACGGTATTCGTGTCGCGTACGTGATGCCCGGATCGGTGCGCACTGAGTTCAACAGTCATGTGCCTGGCCCCGACGACGAGTGGAAGCTCGCCCCGGACGATGTGGCCCGGACCGTGGTGGATCTGGTGGGACATCCCAATCGAAGTCTGCCAAGCCGCGTGGAATTGCGCCCGTCGCGGCCGCCGAGGAAAAGCTGACGTGACGGCAGTCGACAGGCATCGCGACCAGCTCGAGATTCACGAGACGATGATGGGCGCGTCGCGCGGACGCCTCGCCATTGCGCTCGACCTGCTGACCGACGCACTGGCGATGGTCGGCCAGCACGGCGTCTACTGCCAGAGCACCCGCCACCCGGGTAGACCGACGCTGGATATCGCGGTCGTGCTCGAGCAGATCGGCGACGCCAAGGAACTCCTGCAGACCGTGATTGAGCGCAAGGAATGACTGGGCCGGTACCGGCGCCGATCGGTGTCATCGGGCACTTCAACCTGCTCGAGCGTCTTGAGCCCGCCGGGCCTGGGGAACTGTTCAGGGCGCGCGACACCAGGCTCGGGCGGACCGTCGCGATTCGCCTGCTGCCCCGTGACTTCCTGCCGGATGCCGCTCAGCGCGCCGCCTTGATCGACCGCGCGCGCGCGCTCATCTCCCTCTCACATCCCAACGTCACCACGATTTTCGGTGCGGACGAGCACGAGGGCCGTGTCTATCTCGTGTTCGAATTCCTCAGCGGGCAGTCGCTCCGTGCCGAGATGGGTGGCCGCCCGATGAACGTGCGGCGCGCCGTGGAGGTGGCCGTGCAGATCGCCGATGCCGTGGCCGACGCGCATGCCGCCGGGTTCGTGCACGGCGGCCTGAGCCCCGACAGCGTCATGATCACGGCGAAGGGGAATGCGAAGATTCCCGCCTTCGAGTTCGCCGCGCGCGGCGGGTTCGAGCAGCAGGACGGCGAGCATCGGCTGCGCGACTACGATTCTCCGGAGGAGGCGCGAGGTCTGCCGGCTGACGAGCGGTCTGACATCTACTCGGTGGGTGCGGTGCTCTTCGAGATGCTCACGACGCGGCGCCCCCTGCATCGCGGCGCCGCCGCACCGAGCGCCGCGAATCCGCACGTCCCGCGTGAGCTTGACGAGATCGTGTTGAAGGCGGTGGCGCCCAATCCCGACTCCCGCTATCAGAGCGCCGCCACGTATGCCGCGGAACTGCGCAGCATGGCCGCGATCCTGGACGTCAGAGGGGGCGCCGGTGACGAAGAGGACACGGCCACGGAGTCGACGACCGTGAGCCGGGTTGCCGTGACGGCCATCGTCATCCTCGCGGCCGTGGTGCTCGCGATCTGGTGGTTTACGCGCGGGTAAGGATTCCGCCGAGCTGCTCGACGAACGCCGAGCGGGCGAGCACCTGATCCACGCCGGCCTGTCGCGCGAGATTGATCGTCTCGGTTTGCACGTGCGAGACGTAGCCCAGTGTCGGGATGGCCCGGAGGCCGGCATCCGCCTTCATCGCGCCAATCGCGTCCATCGGCCGCAGCTTCGTGCTGTTCAGATCGAAGATGACGAGCGTTGGTGCCTTTTCCCGGACCCGCGGGACCACTTTGTCCGCGTTCCGTTCGAAGTAGACCTCCACCCCCAGCGCTTTTGCCGCGGTTGAGATCTTGACGGAAAACAACAGGTCGTCGACCACGCAGAGGATCATGGCAGGTAGGTTACAGGGAACGACGTGTGACGAACAGCGGACACGTTGTAGCGTATAGGGATGATTCTCGAAGCGCGGGCGGTTGCGCCCTTCCATAAGAACGGTTTTGTCGTGGCGTGCGAGCGCACGCGCGAGGCCGTCATCATCGACCCCGGCGACGAGGTCGGCGAACTTCTCAAGGTTGTGGACGCCCTCAAGGTCCACGTCAAACACATCCTGCTCACGCATGCGCACCTCGATCACATCAGCGGCGTCGATGTGGCGAAGCGGGCGCAC
>CANJYC010000164.1 GCA_947478985.1 Acidobacteriota bacterium
CGCCCGGTCATGGAAGCCGACCTGCTGGTCCTCGATGATCTCGGTGCGGAGAAGACGTCGGAGTGGGTGGAGGAGACGTTGAACCTGATCGTGAACTCGCGCTACAGCGAGAAGCGCACAACGCTGTTCACCTCCAATTACGACGACAACCCCGACAGCACGGATCCGGACTCGCTCCTGTTCCGCATCGGCTTCCGGATGCGCTCGCGTCTGCACGAGATGTGCGAGTTTCTGTACCTTGACGGCGCCGACTATCGCGAGCTTCCCCCCAACGGCGGCGTCGATGACCTCATGGCGATGTGGACGATGCGGCACAAGGCCGCTCGCAAGCCATCGCTGCCGTCACGCACCGCCGGCCAGGCGCGCGCTCAGATCCGCCAGGGCGAACGTGGTGACGGCAAAGCCGATCTGAAGTGGCCCGGCGGCCGCGCCGGGAGCCGGTAAGCGTTCGTCACCAAAGATGCCTGGCGCGGGACCAAAGTGCCAGGCTCCTGCTTCGCATTCCCCTGAGCGTCTGCGCCCGCCTTCTTCTCAAGTAAACATTCATCCTGCATCGGCGTATGCCATTGCGGCGGACCGCGGTGTGGCCGTCCGGTATATCTCGTTCATTGCGTTCGAAGGAAGGTCATTGATGAAGAAGACGATCTGGATGCTGACGATGTGCCTGTTGGGGCTCTCGTTGTCCGCGTGGGCGCAGGGGTCGGTGGACGGTAAGTGGACCGGTGAGGTTGCGGGCGGCCGCGGCCCCCAGCCTGTGGCGCTCACGCTGAAGGCCGAGGGCGGCAAGCTGACGGGCTCGATCGCGGGCGGTCGCGGCGGGGAAGTGCCTATCGCGGAAGGGACGATCGCCGGCGCTGTGGTGAAGTTCAAGACGACACAGCAGGGCCGCGGCGGTGAAGTGACGCTGGCCTGGACCGGGACGCTCAAGGGTGATGATATCGCGTTCTCGCGGATGGCTGAAGGCGGGCAGGGTCAGCCGCAGGAATTCGTCGTGAAGCGCGACAAGTAAGGCGCGCGCCGCTATTCACGATTCGCTCACCACGCGAGGCCTGGCGACCGTCGTCAGAAGACCGTAGACTGAAGGCTACGGTGCCGGGCCTCTACTGTCACCGATGGAGGAGATGAGCGATGAAGCGTGTTGTTGTCGCGGTATGTCTGATGGCGCTCGCAGGAGTGGCGCTGGCGCAGAGTGCGTTCGATGGGAAGTGGACCGGTGCGGTGGCTGGTGCCCGCGGGGCGACGACGCCCGTTGCCCTGACATTCAAGGCGGAAGGCGCCAAGTTGACCGGGTCCCTCGCCGGCGCGCGCGGCGTTGCCGTGCCGATTGCCGATGGGGTCATCTCGGGCAGCGCCATTCGGTTCAAGACGTCACAGGAGGCTCGCGACGGCTCGCTCACCGTGTTCGCCTGGACCGGCGTGCTGAAGGAAGGTGACATCGCGGTCTCGCGCGAGCCCATAACGCCCGAAGGCAAGCAGACGGGGCCCCCGGTGGAATTCACCATCAAGCGCGCACCGTAATTGATCGGGGCCTGGCGACCGTCGTCGGAAGACCTATAGACTGACGGCTACGGTGCTGGGCCTCTACCTTCACATCCCGTTCTGCTCGGCCATCTGCAACTACTGCAACTTCAACCGCGGCCTCTTCGATGCCGCGGTGAAGGAACGGTACGTCGCGGCGCTGCTGCAGGAGATCCGGACCGCGGCCGACGACTCGCCGGCTGACTCGATCTTTTTCGGCGGCGGGACGCCCTCTCTGCTCGAGCCGTCGGAGATCGCAGCCCTCGTCGAGGCCTGCCGCGCATCATTTGCGTGTACGGCCGATACCGAAGTCACGCTCGAAGCCAATCCCGAGACAGTCTCGCCGGAGAGGCTGGAGGGTTTTCGCGCGGCCGGGGTTAATCGCCTGAGTTTCGGCGTGCAGTCATTCAGGGACGACGAGCTCCAGCGCCTGAGCCGTCTGCACTCGGCCTCGCGCGCGGAACAAGCGTTCCGCATGGCACGTGCCGCCGGTTTCGACAACATCTCGCTCGACCTGATGATGTGGCTGCCACAGCAGACGATTGCGCAGTGGCTGGAGTCGATTGACGCCTTGATCGCGCTCGGGCCTGAGCACGCATCGATGTACCTGCTCGAGCTGTACCCGAACGCGCCGTTGCGGGACGCGATGGCTCGCGGGCAGTGGTCACTCGCACCCGATGACGATGCGGCCGACATGTATTTGTCCGGTCTCGACCGGATGGACAAGGCCGGCTACGTGCAGTACGAGATCTCGAACGTCGCCCGCCCGGGACGGGAGGCTCGCCACAACCTGAAGTACTGGCGGGACGGGGCATGGTTGGGGTTCGGCTGTGGCGCGCACTCGACCCGGAACGGCGTGCGCTGGAAGAATCTATCCGGGACGGAGGACTACATCGCTGCCGTCTCAGGCGGACGTCCGGCATCGGTCGAACGGCGTGTGCTGTCGGCCGCGGAGCGCGTCGAGGATGCCCTGTTTACAGGGCTGCGGCTGAACGAAGGCCTTGATCTGCAGGCCGTGCAGCGCCGGTACGGCCTGGACTTCCTTGGACAATTTGGTGCGGAGTTGCAGCCGTTCGTGGATCAGGGACTTCTGATCTATGATCACGGCCGCGTGCGGCTGACGAGAGCGGGAATGCTCCTTGCTCACGAGATCATGACCGTTTTCATTAGTGCGACTGTACGGTAGGCTTACGGCCTTTCCCGAGGAGGCTTGAAGATGCGACGACTGTCCGGAATCCTGTTGGCGTGCACGTTCCTGCTGCTGCCCGCGTTTACACACGGCGCGGCGGCGCAGCAGGCTGCCCCGCAGAAGACGACGATGGAAGGTGACCTGGCCTTGTGGAGTGTGGCGATCCGCCCGGACAAGACCGCCGACTACGAGCAGGTCCTTGGCAAGATCAAAGAGGCGCTGAGCAAGTCACAGGCGCCTGAAGCGAAGCAGCAGCTGGCTGGCTGGAAGGTGCTGAAGACGACGGTCAAGATGCCCGACGGCAACATCATCTACACCCACGTCATCACGCCCGTGCCCGGCGCGGATTACAGCGTGCTCCCCATCCTGTATGCGACCTTCACCGACCCTGCAGAACAGAAGGCGCTCTACGACCTGTATCGGGGCTCGCTGGCGGGGAACCTCGGCACCACGTCCGGGGCCTTCGTCGCCGATTTCTCGAAGTAGGTCGAAACCGGGCTACGATCAGAGCCACGGCCGTGGATTCCCAGGGCCGTGGCTCTTCTTGTTTGCGGGCGCCGTGCTCGGGCCCAGTGCTGGAGATGGTATTGATTCGAGTGGTTTCGGCTGCCGTGGTGGCCATCGTCATGACGGCATCAGTCGCGGCCGCGCAGGCGCCAGCTGAGCCGCCCGCGCCGCCCGCCGCGCCGTCCGCCGCAACGCCGGCCGGAGCACCTGCCGCTCCAGCCGCCGTGACGCCCCCCCTGACGCGCAGTCTGACAACCAAGGCGGGATTACTGTTCAACACGGTCCGTCCCGAACGGGTGGCGGATTTCGAGACCGTGCTCTGGTATCTCGAACAGGCGCTGCGGCAGTCCACGGATCCAACCGTACGCGCACAGGCGCAGGGCTGGAAAGTGTTCAAGGCCGTCGAGCCAGGACCGAACGCCAGCGTGCTGTACGTCTTCGTGCTCGACCCGGCAGTGCCTCGCGCCGACTACGGACTGGGACGCATACTGGCGGATGCCTATCCTGACAAGGTGCAGGAGATCTGGCGCCTGTATCAGGGCGCGGTGTCGAGCGGCGGAAGTCTGCTCAACCTGGCGCCTCTGGAATTGAAGGCGCCAGCGCCGCTCACGCCACCAGCTACCAGCGGTCGGCCCGCTGCTGCACCGCCGGCCCGCACGCCACCGCCCCCGCCCGCGCGGTAACGCGCAGGCCGGACGTCCTCAGAACGACAGGTTCAATCCGGCGTAGATCCGATGCACCGTGGCGTGCAGCGGGTCGCCGCGCAATTTGAACACGCGGTAGTCGAGGCGGGCTCGAATAGGGCCAAGCAGCGAGATCTTCACCCCGCCGCCCGTATTGATCCCGAGGTTTGTCGTCTGGCGCGACGCCAGCGTCTCCCGGTAGCCGCCGCCTCCCATCGTCGTGTAGAACTGCATGCCCGCAACGGGCACCGGCGTCTGCAGCAGCACGTTCCCCATGCCGGTCCGCAGTTCCGGCGCAGCCTTCGTCAGGTCTTCAGCCGTCCTGGCGTACTCAAACTCGAAGCCGACGATTAGCAATCCCATGCCGACCGCCACCCCCTTGACGCCTCGGTTGGCCGGGGTTGTCGTGGAACCGATGAAGGCAGTGACGTCGGCAAAGGCCGGCGCGGCGAATAGAATCAGCGCAAGGGCGATCACGGGCATTCTCATACCCGAATGATACGATCCCATCGACATCATGGATGCCCGGTCGCTCGATTCCGCGAGTCTCGCCGCACGCGTGCTCACAGGAGATCCCCGCGGGATCGCCCGGGCCATCTCCCTTGTCGAGAGCGAGACGGCCGCCGGCGCTGAACTCATCCGCCGCATCTATCCGCAGACTGGTCGTGCCTGCCTCGTCGGCATCACCGGCCCGCCCGGCGCGGGCAAGAGCACGCTCGTCGATCGTCTGACCGCGGAGATCCGCGCCGCGGGCCTCACCGTCGGCGTCATTGCCATCGATCCCACAAGCCCGTTCACCGGCGGCGCTGTGCTGGGCGATCGGGTGCGGATGGGCGCGCATGCCGCGGACGCCGGCGTGTTCATCCGGAGCATGGCCACGCGCGGCCATCTTGGCGGACTCTCCCGGGCCACCGGCGATGCGGCACTCGTGCTCGATGCGTCTGGCAAGGACATCGTCATCATCGAGACAGTCGGCGTCGGTCAGGACGAAGTCGACATCATCCGGACGGCCGATATCTCGATTGTCGTGCTCGTGCCGGGCACCGGTGACGACGTGCAGGCGCTCAAGGCCGGAATTATGGAGATCGCCGATATCTTCGTGGTCAACAAGGCTGACCATGAGGGTGCCGATCGTCTCGTGGAGTCCGTCTCAGCCAACCTCGCGCTGCACGCGTATGCCCCGGGCGAGTGGCGGCCGCCGATTCTCAAGACCCAGGCGACCACCGGCATCGGCATCGGCGAGCTCTGGA
>CANJYC010000165.1 GCA_947478985.1 Acidobacteriota bacterium
CATGAGCTACCAGATCGCGCGACTCGACGGGGACGAGGATCTCACCGGGGTGCTCAGCGTCGAGGAGGAGTCATTCACCAATCCCTGGACGCGCGAGATGTACGCCGCCGAGTTGCTCAACCGTGCCGTGTGCCACATCTACATCGTGCGGACGGCCGAGGTGCCGGTGGTGGGCTTCTGCGCGTTCTGGCTGGTGTGTGACGAGATCCACATCAACAACGTGGCCATCCGCCCCGCGTGGCGGGGCCAGGGGATCGGGACCGCGCTGATGGCGCACGTGTTTGCCGAGGCCGGCGCGCTCGGGGCCACGCGCGCCACACTCGAGGTGCGCGCCTCCAACGAGGGTGCACGCCGGTTGTATGAGCGGCTCGGCTTCCGCGTCGCCGGCACGCGCCGCAACTACTACACGAATCCGATCGAGGACGCGGTGATCTTGTGGCGAGAGGCCGCCGGTCCTGCGTCTTGAGACGCGTGGTGATGGTGTGCTAAGGTTCGCGGGTCGTACGACGCGGAACCTCTTTCACGGCAAGGAGGGGCAGCCATGAACGCAACGGACACGCAGGAGATCAAGAGCCTGCTGCGCACGAGCGACGACGGGTATCGACAGCTCGCCGAGCAACATCACCAACTGGACGACCGTCTGCACCAGCTCGCCGAACGCCACTACATCTCAGACAACGAACAGATCGAAGAACACGCCATCAAGAAGCAGAAGCTTGCGTTGAAGGACCGGATGGAAGCGATGGCACGCCTGTACACCATTACGCGCCAGACCGGACACTGACGCCTCGGTTCGTCCCTCTTGGAAGCCGGGTTTAGTATTCCGCCGCCTCTTGGCGGAAGATTAAGCCCGGTTTCATTTTCTCAGGACACCTGCGCACGTTACCCATGCGAATAGACCCGGCCGGATGGCCCTTCATCGGCGGCGCCCTCGTGCTGGCGGCCGTCGCCGCGTTCCTCGGCAGTCCCGTGCTGGCCGTGGCGCCGCTCGTGCTGGCGGCCTTCTTTGTCTATTTCTTCCGGGACCCGGAGCGCGAGGTGAACCGGACGCCCGGTGCCGTGCTGTCGCCGGCCGATGGGCGCATCATGGTGGCTGGTGCGCCGTCAGGGCAGAAGTTTCCGGAGGGACGCTGGCAGCAGATCACGATCTTCCTGTCGCCGACCAACGTGCATGTCAACCGGATGCCCGTGGGCGGACGCGTCACCAAGGTGGTGTACCATCCGGGCCGATTCCTCCCGGCCTACAAGACCGAGGCGGGAGACCTAAATGAGTACACCGAGGTCTGGGTGGACCACGGCGGACAGACGATCATCTTCCGGCAGATCGTCGGTATCCTGGCGCGGCGGATTGTCTGCCGTGCGAAGGTCGGCGACCAGGTGCAGGCCGGAGATCGATTTGGCGTCATGAAGTTTGGATCGCGAATGGATATCTTTCTGCCTGTCACGGCCACGATCACCGCGCGTGTCGGCGACACGGTCGAGGCCGCGACGACGGTGCTCGCGACGCTGCAGTCATGACACGCGCATCCCTCGGCCACGCCCGGGTCCGCCTGCTCCGGCCGCTCAGACGCCGCCGGGAAGGGGGAGCCGCTCACCGCATCCGCCGTGGCGTCTACGTGCTGCCCAGCCTCTTCACGCTCGGCAACATGTTCTGCGGCTATGCCTGCGTCGTGTATTCGATGCGTGGTGAGTTCGCCACCGCCGCGCCGTTCATCGGCGTGGCCATCGTGCTGGACATGCTCGACGGCCGCATTGCCCGCATGACCGGCACAACCAGCCAGTTCGGCGTCGAGTTCGACTCGATGGCCGACATCATTTCGTTCGGCATGGCGCCGGCGCTGATGGCGTTCATGTGGGGCCTGCAGTCCCTCGGGCGCCTGGGATGGGCCGCCGGGTTCATCTACGTTGCCGCGGCTGCTGCGCGGCTGGCGCGCTTCAACATCCAGGCCGGGTCGCAGGACAAGCGCTTCTTCGTGGGCATGCCGAGTCCAGCTGCGGCCGGTGTGCCGGCGGCTACAGTGTTCGCCTTTCCGATGGGATTTCAGACGTCCTCGGAAGCACTGCCGGTGCTGGCCATGGTGATCGTGCCGGCGCTGCTGATGGTCAGCACAATCCGATTCCGCAGTTTCAAGAACTTCGATCTGCAGTCGCGGCGGAGCTACCCGATTCTGGTACTGCTGGCCATCGGCATCGCGCTGCTCGCCTCGCGCCCGGAGCTCATCCTGGTCCTGATGGCGTACACCTATCTGGTGTCGGCATTCGTGGAGCTGGCGTGGCAGAAGTTCCGGCGCCGCGACGGGATGCCTGCTCAGGCGACGCCTGCTCAGCCGGCCGATGACCACGACACCGGCCACGATCGTCCGGTCGAATAGTCAGGCGCTCGGCAAGGTCATCTCCACAGTCGTTCCCTGGCCGGGTTCGCTCGTGATCGTGAGCGTGCCGCCGTTCACCTCGACGTTCCGCTTCGCAATCGGCAGCCCCAGTCCCGTCCCGGTCGCCTTCGTCGAGAAGTAGGGCTCGAAGGCGCGCGCCAGCGCTTCGGCGTCCATCCCGATACCGGTGTCAGACACGCGCACAGTCAACGTGGGTCCGTCGCTGCGCGCGACCACCGTCACCGTGCCGTATTCAGGCATCGCGTGCAGGGCGTTCTCAACGATGTTGGTGAGCGCGCGGGTGACGAGCGTCCTGTCCGCGAACGTGTCGGGGAGGTTCTCCGGCACGTCGACGGCAAACGTCATACGCCCGACCAGTCCCTGACGGTAGGGAGCGAGGATGTCACCGAGGAGCTGGCGCAGATCGACGCGCGTTGGCCTGACTGCCGGGGACGAGGCGAAGTTGGAGAACTCGGAGGCGATCTGCCGCAGCAGGGTCACCTGCTGAAGGATCGTCGCCACGCACTCCTGCAGCACCGGGCCAAGCGGCTCGCCGCGATCGGCGTGGACGCGCCGCAGGTGTTCGGCGTTGAGCTGAATCGGCGTCAGGGGGTTCTTGATCTCGTGGGCGACCTGCCGGGCCATCTCCGCCCAGGCCTCGAGACGATGCGTCCGCTCGAGCTCGGTACGTTGCCGCTTCAACTCCGCGGCCATCCGGTTGAAGTCATCGACGAGGCGCCGGAACTCGTCTGAGGACGTGGCGGCGACGCGGACGTCGAGATCGCCGCGGGACAGCCGCCGCGTGGCGCGTGTGAGCCGGTTGACCGGATCGGCGATGCGCTCCGCCAGCCAGTAGCCGAGGCCCGCGCCGCAGAAGACGAAGATCAGCGCACCGAGGAGGACCTGCCGGTAGAGGGTGTCAATCTGCAGCTCGATCTCAAGCTGGCGGGAGGTCAACGGCACCGTCAGGATGGCGTTGATCTGGTGAGCGGTCATCGAGGTGGCCGCCACCAGGTATTCGAGGCCCCCGATCTGTTCACGCGTGACCGAGGTCGCGTCGTTGCGCAGCACGATGTCGCGATAGACCTCTGCCGTGGTGCGCGCGGGGAGGAGTCCGGAGGCAAAGAGGTTCCGCTCGCTGGTGGCGAGCAGGCGCGGGCCCCGGAAGATGTTGACGTCCTGGTCGATGAGTCGGCTGACCCAGACCATCAGGTTGTCGTCGATGCCGATGCCCTGTTGTGCCGCACGTGGCGCCACCAGATCTTCCACCACGCGCCGGGCGGCCGAGGCGGTGCGGACGGCCTCCTGCTCGACATCGGATCGCATCTGGTCGGCGATGTAGGTGCCGGTGGCCACCGCCAGCGCCACGACCGGGACGACGGTGGCGGCGACAAATGCCAGGAACAGCTTGCGGTAGAAACTCGCGCGCAGCTCGCGCAGGAGCGAGGGGCCGCTGCGGGCCCGCCGGCTGACCTTCCGGAAGAGCACGGACGCGACGAGCAGCAGGAGATAGGTGAGGCCGGCCAGCACGGTCAGCTCGGCCAGATTCACGAGGTGGCCGAGCGGTCCGACCACCGGGAAGGCGAGGACGTAGATGCCTCCGCGGTCGTTGAGGGTGTAGGCGTCGAAAGCGACGTCGCCCCGCTGGAGTCGTAGCCACAACGGGGTGCGCGAGGCCTCGATGCGCGCAAACGCGGTGTCATTGATCGGCCACGCGCGGCCGGATGAGGAATAGAGCGGGCGGCGGCTCCACCCATAGAAGGCAAATTCCACGTCGCGGCCGGAGATGCCTTCGCCGCGCAGCGGGTCGGTCGGCCGCAGCAGCTCGACGTACGGACTCTGCGACGCGATGAAGGGCAGATTGGCGTAGTCGAGCATGGCGTGCACGACGATCGATCCGAGGATGCGCCCGTCCGGCGTGCAGAGCGCTCGGCCAGCGTGGAGCGATCGGCGCTCCTCTGCGAAGAACGGTGCGACCTCCTCGTAGGCCTCCCAGTCGCAGGTGCTCTCCTCTGACCGTGGGGCGGCCGCGAGATCCTCCGGGAGGTTGAACGCGAAGCGGCTCACCAGTGCGCCGGTCGGGCCGTAGAGTTCCACCGACGAGGTCACCGGGTAGGTGGAGAGGCTGGTCGCACGCCAGGCACGGAAGGCCCCGTCGGTCTGCGCTTCAGAGCTACCGGACGTACCCGCCACCAGTCCAGTCAGATCAGGAATGCGATCGATCTGGGTGAGGCCATCCTGCAGAAGGGTCTGGATCGTCGCGCGCTGATTGACCGCCTGTGCCGCGTAGCGTGTTTCCACCAGTTGCACCTTGGCCTGCCACGCGCGCTCGAAGAAGGCGGGATAGCAGGCGAGCGCGGGCACGATCAGCCCGAGCGTCATCATCGTCAGCCGGAACGCCTGCGAGCCGTGGCGGTACCGTCCCTGCAGGCGTCCGGTACACACGGCGACGGTTGCCGCCACGCCCCAGGCCACCAGCAGCGGGAGGTCGTCCCTCGGTGCCCAGCCGTCGCCGAGCCTCCAGACCACGAGCGGCAGTGCCCAGGACACGACCATTACCGCGCGGACGCGCCAGCCGTGTCTCGGCGACCGCCAGCCAATGTGTCCGAGGCGCAGTAGAAGGACGGCCAGTGCGAGCGCCGACGCGTGCCACACGACAAGTCCGGCCTGCAACGCGAAGCGCGGCGTGTCCCATGGGTGCAGCGAGAAGTGCAGGAGATCGAGCGTGGTGTTCGCGATAGTGTCGCGCAGCAGCGCCTGATGTCCGG
>CANJYC010000166.1 GCA_947478985.1 Acidobacteriota bacterium
ATGGTCTGGGATTTCATGTACCGCACGCTGGTGGCCCGGATCCTGAACCGCGCGCTGAACGCCAAGTTCCAGGACGCCGTGCGGGACTACGTCCGCTCCGTGTGTCCCGCGCTGCCCGCTGATGCCGACATCAGGCTGCACGCCTCGGATGGGCGAATCATGCTGCGGCACCGGGGCTACAACCTGTTGCCGCATCGTGACCCCAGGTGGGGATTCATGACGGTGCTGATTTATCTGGCGCGCGAGGGCGACGTGGAGGCGTACGGCACGCGCCTGTACCGGGTGCGCGACGACGCGGGAGCGCCGGATAGTCGCGTGTACTACATCGATCCCGAGCGGTGCGACCTGGTGAAGACCGTCCCGTTTCGCGCCAACTCGATGTTGGTCTTCCTGAACTCGACCGGCGCCCACGCCGCATCGATTCCCGAAGACGCGCCGGCGGATGTGGAGCGTTACTTCTACCAGTTCCGGCTGGGTCCCTCACCCGCGGTGCTCAGGCAGATGCTGAGCCTGATGACGCCCGAGCAAGCCACCCTGTGGGCAGGAGCGAAGGCAGACCGGGCGGGTGGCTAGCATTGTCGTGGTCGCCACGTACTTCGGGCCGCTCCCGTTCTGGATGCCGGCGTTCCTCCTGTCGTGCCGCCACAATCCAGACGTGCAGTGGCGCATCTATGCCGACAGCGTGCCCGCCGGAACGATCCCCGCAAACGTCGCCTTCGTCCCGCTGACCATCGATGAGCTGAGCGACCGCACGACCGGCGCGCTCGGCGTCCGCATCGATCTCCGCCGGTCCCTCAGAAAAGTCTGTGACCTGAAGCCCGCCTACGGCCTGCTGTTTGAAGAGGATCTCAAGCCCTACGACTTCTGGGTGTACTCCGATATCGACGTCGTCTGGGGCCACATCCGTGGCTTCGTCACCGATGCGGTGCTCTCACGCCACGACATCGTGTCGGGATGCCGGCACAAGCTCGCCGGGCACTTCACCCTCGTTCGCAATGAGCCCCGGACCAACCGGCTCCTGGAGTGCGTTCCGGATATCGCGGCCGCGCTCGCGCACGAGAAGTACACGCACCTCGACGAGACAGGGTTGACGGCCCAGCTGCGCGCCATGAAGGCCGCCGGTGCGGCCGAAGCCTGGCCGCGCATTCAGTGGGACAAGGATCTGACGCTCGACGCGAAGTACCAGCGGGCGCTTGGCGATACCGACGCCGACCGGCTGTGGTGGCGGGAGGGTCGAACGTTCGCGGCGGATGGCACCGAGACGATGTACCTGCACTTTCACAAGCTGAAGGCGCAGATGGACACGATGAACTTCACGGCGGGGGATTCCCCGTCATCGTTCGCGATTACCCGCCGCGGCTTCATCGCCTGAAACCCCTCGTCGTGCGCCCTGCGCTGCAGGCATAGGCCCCCGGGCCCGGGTCTGAAGTACGATCGTCCACTGTGACTGTCACCCTCGCACGTCGAACATGCGCGGCGCTTCTGTGGTGCCTGGCGCTGGCCGGCCCCGCTGCGGCGCAGGCGCCGTCCGGGTTCTCGCTTCCTCCCAACAGCCCGTTCCTGGGTGGAGTCCCCGAGGGGACGCGGACGGCCGACACCGTTGAGCTGTCGCTCATCGATGCCATCAAGCGTGCCCTCGATCACAACCTCGGCGTGCTGATGTCCGAGATCGGGGTTGACCGCGCCAGCGGCGCGCGCCGGATCGCGCTCAGCGAGTTGCTGCCGAACGTCAACGCGGGCATCGCTGAAGCGCGCCAGGTGAGGAACCTCGAGGCCTTCGGGTTTCCGCTGCACGACCTGCCGGTGATTGTCGGGCCGTTCAACACCTTTGACGCGCGGCTCTTCGTGAGCCAGTCGCTCTTCGACCTCCACGCGCTCGACGAGACGCGCGCCGAATCGCACAGCGTGGCAGCGGCGAGGCTCAGCAAGCGCAGCGCGCGGGATCTGGTCGCACTGGTGACCGCGAATCTCTACCTGCAGGCGCTGGCCGCGTCGGCGCGCGCCGACTCGGTGCGTGCGCAGCTGGGCACGGCCGAAGCGCTCCATCTGCAGGCGATCGATCTGAAGCAGGGAGGTGTCATCGCGGGCATCGACGTGCTCAGGGCCGAGGTGAGTCTCAGCACGGAACGGCAGCGTGCCACTGCCGCCCAGAACCAGTTCCAGAAGGCCAAGCTGCAGCTGGCGCGCGTCGTCGGCCTGCCGATCGGTCAGGCGTTCACCCTGGTGAACGCCCTGCCGGACATCCCGGTGCCGGAACTGACGCTCGATCAGGCGCTCGAGCGTGCCTACCAGAACCGGCCGGACTATCTCGCCGCGCTCGAGCGTGTGCGTGCCGCCGAAGCGCATCGGCAGGCGGTCGCCCGCGAGGCGGTGCCGTCTGTTCACGTCACTGCGGACTACGGCGCCATTGGCCTCACCGCCGGCACTGCGCGGTCGACGTTCACCGTCACCGGCGCGGTGCAGGTGCCGATCTTTCAGGGCGGGAAGACCCAGGGCCGGCTGATGGAAGCCGACGCGGACTTGCGCGCCCGGAAGGCTGAAGTCGAGGACAAGCGCGCCGACATCGATTACGACGTCCGCAGCGCCCAGCTCGACATGCAGGCCCTCGGCGAGCAGTTGCAGGTGGCGACGCGCGGGCGCGCGCTGGCGAGCGAGCAGCTCACGCAGTCGCGCGACCGCTTTGCTTCGGGCGTGGCAGGCAGCATCGAAGTGGTCCAGGCACAGGAAGCGGTGGCGCTCGCAAGCGAGCAGTACATCGATGCGCTCTACGGCTACACCCTCGCGAAGGGCATGTTCGCGCAATCGGTCGGTCCCGGCGAGGACGCGCTGGCGACATTTCTAGCAGGCGGTACTCGATGAAGGGACAGATACGAATCGCGATCGGCGTGGTCGCCGTCGGCATCCTCGCGACCGGTGCGTGGCTGTGGACTACGGCGGGTCGCGAGTCGACCGACGACGCGCAGGTGGACGCACACGTCACGCCCATCGCGGCGAGAGTGGGTGGGACGGTACGGCAGGTGGCGGTCGTCGACAATCAGCTCGTCGAGGCCGGCGCGGTTCTCGTCGAAATCGATCCGCGTGATTTCGAGGTCGCGCTCGAGCGGGCGAAGGCCGAGCTGGCCGACGCGGAGGCCGCGGCGCTGGCCGCCGGAGCGTCGGTGCCAATCACCTCAACCACCGTGACGAGCGACGTCTCCACGGCGCAGGGCGGAGTCGGGCAGGCGCAGGCGAGTACCGAGGAAGCGCAGCGGGGCATCGAGCTCGCGCGGGCACGGCTGGTGACGGCGCAAGCGCGCGTGCGTGAGGCTGAGGCCAACGCGGTCAAGGCCGCGCGCGACGTGGAGCGATTCAAGGGTCTGCTCGCCAAGGACGAGATCTCCCAACAGCAGTTCGAGGCCGCGGTGGCGACCGGGGACGCCTCGCGCGCGGCATCCGATTCCGCCAAGTCGCAGGTGGCGGAAGCGGAACTCGGCATTCGCGTGGCCGAGAGCCGGCTGACGCAGGCCACCATCGGTGAGCAGCAGGCGCAGGCCGGGCTGCGCACGGCTCAGACAGGACCGGAGCAGGTAACGGCCACGCGCGCCCGCGCCGCAGCCGCCCAGGCACGCGTGCAGCAGATGCGCGCGATGGTCCGGCAGGCGGAACTCAATCTCGAATACACGACGCTGAAGGCGCCCGTGAAGGGCATCGTCAGCCGCAAGAGCGTGGAAGCGGGACAGGTCGTGCAGCAGGGACAGCCGCTGATGGCGGTCATCGCCCTCGACCGCGTCTGGGCCACGGCCAACTTCAAGGAGACGCAGCTCGACCGGATGCGTCCGGGCCAGAGCGCGGTCATCACGGTGGACGCGTATGGCGGTCGTGCGTTCAAGGGCAAGGTGGAGAGCCTGGCTGCCGCGACCGGCGCGCGCTTCAGCCTGCTGCCGGCCGACAACGCCACCGGCAACTTCGTGAAGGTCGTCCAGCGTGTGCCGGTGAAGATCGTGCTCGATAACGGGCAGGATCCTGAGCTCCTGCTGCGTCCGGGCATGTCCGTCACCACGACGGTCTACACGAAGTAGGGCCGGACGACGCCGGTTTCCGCAGGCATGAGTACCCAGCGCCAGGTCAACCCCTGGATCGTCGCGATCGCGGTGATGTTCGCGACCTTCATGGAGGTGCTCGACACCACCGTCGTCAACGTGTCGCTCCCGCACATCGCAGGCAGTCTCTCTGCGACGATCGACGAAGCCACCTGGGCCATCACGTCCTACCTGGTCGCCAACGCGATCATCCTGCCGATGACGGGCTGGTTGGCCAGCCGGTTTGGCCGGAAGAATCTGCTCCTCTGGGCCACGACCGGGTTCACGCTGACGTCTTTTCTTTGCGGCATCGCGCCCAACCTCGAGACGCTGATCCTGTTCCGCATCCTGCAGGGCGCGACCGGCGGCGCGCTGCAGCCGCTGTCGCAGGCGGTGCTGCTCGAGTCGTTCGCACCCCACGAGCGCGGCAAGGCCATGGCCTTCTGGGCGCTCGGGATCGTCGTGGCCCCCATCATGGGACCAGTGCTGGGCGGATGGCTGACCGACACCTACAGCTGGCGCTGGGTCTTCTATATCAATCTGCCAGTGGGCATCGCCTCGATCGTGATGACGAAGCTCTATGTCTTCGATCCGGCGTACATCCGGCAGGAGAACCGCGGCATCGACTACTGGGGCATCGGCATGCTGGCTGTCGGTATCGGCGCCCTGCAGATCGTGCTCGACAAGGGGCAGCAGGAGGACTGGTTTCAGTCCCGCTTCATCACCGTGCTGGCGATCCTGTCAGTCGCGATGCTCATCGCGCTCATCGTCCACGAGCTGACGACGAAAGATCCGGTCATCGACCTACACGTCTTCAAGGAGCGGAGCTACGCCGTGGGCGTCTTCCTGATGGGCGTGGTTGGCTTCGTCCTCTACGGCAGTATGGTCCTGCTGCCGATCATGCTGCAGACCTTGCTGGGGTATCCGTCCATGCAGGCGGGCATCGCGATGGCGCCTCGCGGCATCGGATCGTTTCTGACCATGCCGGTGATCGGTGTGCTGACCGGCCGTGTCGATCCGCGGAAGCTTCTCGCGATCGGCCTCGTCGTCGGCGGCTCGACGCTGCTGTG
>CANJYC010000167.1 GCA_947478985.1 Acidobacteriota bacterium
CTGAAGCCGAGCGAGACCACCGGGATGAACTTGAGCACTTCCAGGTCCTTGTTCATCTTGTCGACCTCGGTCTTGAGATCGTTCTGGAGCGTAGGGTCTGAGGCGATGTTCCGGCAATTCGCGCCGTTGGCGGTGCACGCGCTGCCGCTGAGGGTCAGCGTCCCGGCGGGCGCTTTTGAATAGATCACGCCAAACTCGAACGGGATGCTCCAGCGCCTGTTGCCGCGTGGCAGCACATTGCCCCAGCCGAGCAGGATGCTCGGAGCGATCCTGTCGAAGCCCACATGGGCTTTGCCTGTCACTGGATTCGCCGCATTACTGAACAGCGTCGCGTCGCCCAGGTCGAAAGACGTGCCTGGCGTGACGGTCGCGTCTCCGTCAACCTCAATGTTGTTGGAGATGAGAAGGCCTGGGCTGACATGGAACGAGCCACCACTGGGATACCAGTCCAGATGGCTGTCGATGCCGCTGAGTTTCAGCTTGGCGGCGATGTTGATGCCGTCGTTGTCGAAGTCGTGGTTCAACGTAAACATGTTGAAACCCGCTCGCAGGTTGACTTTACGGGAGAGCGCCACGGCGACGTCGACGCCTACGGGGAAGGGGACCAGCGTCCTGACAGCCACGCCGACGCGCGCGGCGGGAGCGGTTGTCTGAGCCGAGGCCGCGCCCGATCCCAGCATGAACAGGACGGCGGCCAATCCAAGTGCGCGAAGAGTTGAAGTGTGCATGAGGCGAGGCTATCGCAGGCCCTCGCGCTGGTCAACGGAGATGCTCAAATGCATCGCAACTCATATGTGGGAGGATTGTCCCGGCTTCGCACGCATGCCACACCTCAACTCAGTCACAACCGACACGCGGCCATCGAGAAGGTGTTCCGATCCTCAGGCCTTTGCGTGGGCGCTGCTGCTGTACGGCTGCGCCTACCTTGGCTTCTTCGCGAAGAGCCTGGCGAGTGGGCGGGAGATGGCGCCCGGCGACGCGTTGGATTTCGGCATGTCGACCTATCTCTCGTCGACAACCATCTGGTCCGATTCCATGTATTCGGGCTATCCCATCATCGCGGATCCACAGGCGCTGGCCTGGTATCCCGTCTTCCAGTTGATGCGGGCGCTGGGCTTCAGCTGGAGCCTGTTCGAGATCAGCGGATACGTCCTCGCGAGCGCCACCGCATTCCTGCTCGTGCGGCGTCTGACGCAATCGACGCCTGCCGGGGCGTTCAGCGGAGCCGCATTCGGCTTCAGCGCCATCATGCTGGCCCATACGCGCCACTTCAATCAGGTGCACGCCGCCGCGTGGATGCCGTTGGTCGTGTATGGGCTGCACCTGGTGCGGAGTGGCCGCGGGCGTGTCGGAGCGCTTGTGGGGGCTGGCGCCTTCGCCTTGATGTGGCTTGCGGGACACCCGCAGGTCATCGTCTACACCGCCTATCTGTTCGCTTCCATCGTCGCCGGCTGGCTCTGGATCGACCGGCCCTCAGTCCCGGACGCGCGACAGCGCCTCGTCTGGTGGGGTTTCGCCGGCGCTCTGGGGCTGGGGTTGGCCGCTGTCGTGATCCTGCCGGCTGCGGAACTCGGCGGGCTGAGTCGGAGGGGTGAGGCCAGTTGGGAACTCTACACGTCCGGTGCGATGTCGCCGTGGCAGCTGATCACGTTCGCCTTTCCGTTGGCCTTCGGCGGTTTCAGTACGCGAACCGGCATGGTCGTGAACTACGCAGGTGACGCCAGTCTGGTTGAGATGGCCGGCTATGTCGGGCTGCTCCCGCTGGCGCTCGCTCTGGCCGCCACGGTCGAACGGAAATGGCCACAGCGACGGGACGCGCGCCTGTGGGTCGGTCTTGCGGCCGTCGCATTGATCCTGTGCCTTGGGCCGGCGACGCCACTCGCGGCCGTGTTCTTTCATCTGCCCGGCTATGCCGCGTTTCGCCTGCCGGTGCGGCACCTGTTCATCGTGGCGTTCTGTGTGTCGGTGGCGGGTGGGATTGGGCTGGCGGGATTACTGGGGCATCCGCGAGGGGTGCGATCGCTGGTCGGGGCACTTGTCGCCATATGTGGCGCCGCGGCAATAGGCATGGCTGCGTTCTCAATGAGCGGTCATCCGGTCTGGGCACCGCTGTCACACAATCCTGCATACCTGCGCTGGACGGTAGGCATGCCGCTCGTCGTTGGCGCGATCATCCTGGTCACAGCCGTGATCGCGGCCACGCTGCTTTCCAGGGGTGCGGCGTCCCAGGTATTGGTGGGCCTACTGCTGCTGACCGTTCACGTCGGCGACATGCTGGCGCTTCACGACATTCTCCCGGGCAATCACTTCTCGTATGGGGATACGAGGCCCGCTGCCTGGACCCTGCGCCCGGACATGGCGACGTTACGGGATGAGCTCAGGACGTCCGGTGGTCGCGTCCTCGTCTCCGATGGTAGCCACAACACGCTGCTTCGCCCGAACCTGACACGCGCGTGGCATGTGCCTGCGGCGAGCGGCACAGGGTCGCTGGCCATCGAGCGCTACGCCAATTCACTGACGATGGGAGGACCTGGTGATGTGAGCGGCGCAGCGTTGTCCGATGCGCAGTCGGCCGTCGACCTCTTCGCTGTCCAGTACATCCTCGTGCCGGTCGGCGACCCGGTGCTTGACGAGTTGCGACGTCAAGCCGGACTACCTGCTCTTTCGAAACGCCCGTGTACGACCGCGAGCCTGGTGCGTGGCGGAGGTCTATCCCACCGACGAAACACTGTCGGTGCTGCGTACAGGCCTCCTGCCGGATGGCGCGCGCTTCGATCCGGCCCATACGGCACTCGTCGACCCTGGAGTGGTACCGGACTGGGCGAGCGTTGGCCATGCGACTGAATCACGGACCATCGCGACACAACTTCCGGGGACGAGTGGTGCGTACGACGTGACGGCGACCGGTGGTGGCTGCCTGCTGGTGCTGAGCGAAGTGCACTATCCGTGGTGGCACCTGTCGATTGATGGCCAGGAGACAACGCCCTTGCGGATCAATCACACGATGATTGGAGCGCCGGTAGCCGAAGGCCGACACACGGTTCGTGTGTGGCTCGAACCACGGTCCGTGTGGCTCGGTGGCGTCATCTCCGGGACGGCGCTTATTGTGTGGCTCGCGCTTGCGTTCGGCGGGTTCCGTCTCCGACGTCGGTCTCGCGTGTAACGGGCTTGGCCCGTGCCCTCATGTCGAGCGTCACTGCTCGCGCCGGGCCACGACCGGCAGAGGACGCGGTGGCACGAACAGCTCAAATCGGCCTGCGGACATTCGCGGCCCTGACCAGACCGCGAAGGGATTGCCCGCCCGGCTCAAGACTTTCTTGGGTACGACGATCAGATCATCCGCTGTGGCGCGGGCAACGGCCTCCTCGGCACCGACTGTCTGGAAGCGCGAGGCTTCGAGCGACTGCCGCAACTCAGGTCTCAGGTAGAACACGACGGAACCGATTCGTTCACCAACCACGAAGACCGTGTCCGGCAGGCGTGGTGAACGATTCAGCTGCGTGGCCAGTTCCAGCGCGGAGTGTGCCTGCGCCTCAGCCGGCGCGAGCATGACGAGTGTGAGGGCATACGTCGCGCCGGTCCCGAGTGCCAGACGTCGCCATGTCCACCCGAGCGGCTGAGTCGGGATGGACTGCCACACATACAGCCAGGCCAGGCTGGCGATGCCAAACACGATCGAGGCCGGCAGGCCGACGTCGACACCGTCGGCTCGAATCGCCCAGGGCAGGGCGGCGGCCAGCGCCGCAAAGATCAGCGTGTGCACCCTGGCGCGCGTCAGGACGCGGCGATCCGACTCCGCCTGATCGAGCGCTCTCGACCAGGCACGGGCAGCCAGCATCGCCATCGGCGGAAACAGCGGGAGCGCGTATGTCACCAATTTTGAGCCCGCCACGCTCAGCACGACCAGGCCTCCGATCATCCAGCACCAGGTCAGTGACGCCGTGTCACGGCGGATTGGGGCACTGGAGATGGGGTCACGCGACACATAAAGCACCCATGGGAGGCCCCCTCCAATGAGGATCGGCAGGTAGTACCACCAAGGCTGATTGCCATGCGGCTGCGTGGTCGTGGCAAAGCCCATCAGGTGCCTCGACACGAAGTAGTACTGCAAGTAGCCCGGCTCACGGGTCTCCATCGCCATGTACCAGGGAGCCGCCACCAGCCCGGCAATGACGAGCGCCGCGAGTCCGCCCACGATCAGGCGGACGGTCACGCGCCGCGAGATGACGAGCATCAATCCGAACGCCACGCCGACGACCGCAATGCCCGCGAGCCCTTTGGTGAGCACCGATAGTCCGAGCACGACACCGGCCGCGACGACGTGCAGTGGCGACGCGTCGCGCTCGCCATATCGCCAGAAGGCAAGCAGCGCGAGATTCACGAAGGGCACGAGTGCGATGTCGTGTACAGGTGCCTGCGCGAGCGCAAAGGGCACGGCGAGGGTCGCATAGCAGATCGCGGAGAGCCAGCCGACCGAGGCTCCGAATAGTGCGCTCGCCAGCCAGCCGGTGGTCATCACGCCGAGGACGGCAAAGAGCAATCCGGGCAATCGAACTGCAGCCGGATTCATCCCGAACGACGTCAACGATGCCGCCTGCGCCCAGAAGTAGAGGATGGGCTTGTCGAGAAACGGCTGGTCGAGAAAGTGCGGCACGACGAGATCGCCGCGTTCGACCATGCTCTGCGCGATCGCGGCGTGCAGCCCTTCATCAGGATCGGTGAGCGGTGCACTGAGGAGCAGGGGCCAGACATACAGGAAGAGGAGCAGCAACCCCGCGACCATGGCGTAGGGAAGAGGCGTGGGTGTCCGGGGCGAAGGCGTCGTCATCCTAGCGACCTCCCATGGCCGCCAGGAGTCGCGCGAGATCCATTCGAGCCTGAGCATACGAAGGGTCGATCTGCAGCGCGCGCTCAAAGGCAGCCCGCGCCTCCCCAACGCGCCCCTGCACGGTGAGCACGCGGCCCAATACGTCGTGCGCGACCGGGTCTCCCGGACTCAGTTGAACAGCCCGCTGTGCGTGCGGGGCAGCGGCTGCGGCGTTCCGCTGATCGAATCGTACCGCCGCAAGATTGCGATGTGCGGCGCTGTTGTTCGGGGCC
>CANJYC010000168.1 GCA_947478985.1 Acidobacteriota bacterium
AATATCACGTTCAAAGGCGTCCTCGACAGCGTCTACGACAAAGTGAAAGCAGGCACCTCGCTGTCCGACGCTTTCGGGGAACACGTCGGGCTGTTTCCCCCCGTCTATTCCGCATCACTGATGGCGGGGGAGCGCAGCGGCAACCTCGATTCGGTCATCCGACGCTACGTGGCCTATGAAAAGGTCATTGGCGCGGTCAGGAAGCGTACGATCTCGGCCCTGATTTATCCTGCGGTGCTGACCGTGATGATGCTTGCCCTCATCGGCATCATCGTGCTGAGGGTGGTGCCGGCGTTCTCGTCCTTCTACGAGAATTTCGGGAAGGAACTGCCGCTCTCGACGCGGATTATCGTGGGCGTCTCCAACGGCATCGTCGGCAACCTCTGGCTGATTCTGATTGTCGTCGGCGGCGGTGCGGCGGCGGCAACGGCCTGGGCGAAGCAGCCGGGCCAGCGCCCCCGCATCGATCGCATGCTGCTTGAGATTCCCTGGGCGGGCAATACGTTCCGCAAATTCGCGACGGCACAGATGGCACGTACCCTGGCCACGCTGCTCGGGGGCGGAATCCCGCTGGTGAACGGGCTGGATATCGTGATTCAGTCGATGTCCAATCAGTACCTGGGCCAGGAGCTCGAGGAGATCGCCCGGCGCGTCCGCGAGGGGCAGAGCTTCGCCGCCGCCATGCTCTCCCGCCGCGTCTTCCCGGATGTTGCGGTCAAGATGGTCGAGGTCGGCGAGTCGACCGGCGCCCTTCAGGAGATGCTAAACAGCCTGGCCGATTTCTATGATGAGGAAATCGAGACCGAGGTCGCCCGCTTCATCACGCTCATCGAGCCGGTTCTCCTGGTGGTGATGGGGCTCGTCATTGCCCTCGTCGTCATCGCGCTCTATTTGCCGCTCTTCGAACTCAGTTCCGTGGTGAGCTAGCCCATGCCGACATTCGATCCCGAGCAGCTCGTCCCGACGCCTGAGGACTACTCCCAGGAAGTCGGCATCGCCCGCAAGCTGGCCGAGCGGTACCGGCTCGACTTCGTGGACATCGATGAGTTCCACATCGACCAGGAGCTGTTCCGCTCGATTCCGGCCGACCTGATGCTGCGGTATGGCTTCGTGCCGCACCGCCGTGACGGCAAGGCGCTCGTCATCGTGGTCTCCGACCCGACGGACCTGCCGATGATCGACGAGCTGAGCGTCGTGCTCGGCACCCCGGTCAAGGTCACGGTTGGCGCCCCATCGGCCATCGACGCCATCCTCAAGAAGAGCGAGAGCTCGCAGCGGGTACTTGAGGAGGCCACTGAGGGCTTTCAGCTGCAGGTCCTCGTCGAGGACGAATCAGGTGACGAGAATCTCACCGTCGAGCGCCTGACAAGCGATATCAGCCCGATTATCAAGCTCGTCGACTCGACGATCTATACCGCCATCCAGCGCCGCGCCAGCGACATCCACATCGAGACCGGCGACGACTCGGTCCATGTGAAGTACCGCATCGACGGCGTGCTGCAGCCGGCGATGCGGCCGATCGCCAAGCAGTTCCACAGCGCGATCATCTCGCGCATCAAGGTGATGGCGGAACTCGACATCGCCGAAAAGCGCGTCCCGCAGGACGGACGTTTCCGCGTACGAACCCCGGGTAAGACGATCGATTTCCGCGTCTCGATCATGCCGAGCGTGCATGGCGAGGACGCCGTCATCCGTATTCTGGACAAGGAGTCGATTAGCGAGCAGTTCACGGAACTGTCGCTGAATGTGGTCGGCTTCCCGGAACAGGAGCTCCGGCGGTTCCGGAAATACATCCGTGAGCCGTACGGCATGGTGCTGGTCACCGGACCCACCGGGTCCGGCAAGACGACGACGCTCTATGCGGCGCTGTCCGAAATCAAGTCGGTCGAGGACAAGATCATCACCATCGAGGACCCGGTCGAGTACCAGCTTCGCGGCATCACCCAGATTCCCATCAATGAGAAGAAGGGCCTGACCTTTGCCCGCGGCCTGCGATCGATTCTGCGTCACGACCCGGACAAGATCATGGTCGGCGAAATCCGCGACGCCGAGACAGCCCAGATCGCCATCCAGTCGGCACTCACCGGCCACCTCGTCTTCACGACGGTGCACGCCAATAACGTCGTCGATGTGATCGGTCGCTTCCTCAACATGGGCGTCGAACCGTACCAGTTCGTCTCGGCGCTCAACTGCGTGCTGGCCCAGCGGCTCGTGCGGCTGATCTGCTCCCACTGCAAGCGACCCGTCGTCATCGATCCGAAGTTGCTCGAGGAATCGGCGATGGACCCCGCGCTGGCCCGGTCTCACACCTTTTACGAAGGCGCCGGCTGCATCGAGTGCGGCGGCACCGGGTTCAAGGGGCGCACGGCGATCTGCGAACTGCTCAACCTCTCCGATCGCATCCGTGAGATGATCCTCGAGCGGCGCCCGGCCTCCGACGTCAAGAAGGCCGCGCATGAAGAGGGCATGCGGTTCCTGCGCGAGTCTGCGATTGAGAAAGTGCTCCTTGGCCAGTCGACCCTGCGTGAGATCAACAAGGTGACCTTCGTCGAATGAGTCTGCTTGCCTCATGGCTGGCCAGCCCGCCGCCCGAAGCCGCGGTTGAGATTTCCCCGGAGCGGGTGTCGGTGGCGACGCTGGCAACCCGTGGCGGCAGCCTCGTCATTCAGTCGCACGCCACCTCGCCGCTGCGGCCGGGTCTGGTCGTGCCCTCGCTGACCGCCCACAACATCACGGATGCACCCGCCGTCACGGCCGCGCTTCGTGCGGCGCTCGACCGCGTGGGCGGCCGGCCCAGGCGCATCGCTCTCGTCATTCCGGACCTCGCGGCCCGCATCTCGCTCATTCATTTCGAGCAGGTGCCGGCGCAGCGCGAGGACCTCGATCAGCTCGTCCGATGGCACCTCCGGAAAGCCGCCCCGTTTCCCATCGAGGATGCGTGTGTCACCTACAGCGAGGGCGCGCGCGTGGCGAACGGGACCGGGTTCATCTCGGTGCTGGCTCGACGCGACGTCATCCGCGAGTACGAGAGCGTGTGCGAGGCTGTCGGCGCCGACGCGGGTCTCGTCGACGTGGCGACTCTGAGCGTCCTCAACCTGTTCGTCGCCGGCGCTCGATCGGCGCCTACCGGTGACTGGTTGGTCGTGCACATGCGGCCCGACTATACGTCGCTCGTCATCATGCGGAACGAGCACGTCATCTTCTTCCGCAGCCGGCCGGAAGGGGACGACGAGACGCTGCCCGATCTCGTGCATCAGACCGCTATGTATTACCAGGATCGGCTGGCCGGACAAGGATTCGCGCGCGTGCTGCTCGGCGGCACCGGGCGCGTGGTCGGCGCCGTTGACCTGGCGCGCATTCACCTCGAAGAGCGGTTGGGCCTCAATGTCGAGCCGATCGATCCCACGCAGGCGGCGACCTTGACCGATCGAATCGGAACCACGCCGGACCTCATGGATGTGCTCGCACCGCTGGTCGGCATGCTCCTGCGGACGCGGCAGGAGGCCGTGGTCGTCTGATGATTCGGACCAATCTTTCGACCCGCCCCTTTTATAACGTCCGTGCCGTGCAGGTGCTCATCGGCACGCTCGCCGGGCTGGCACTCGGCGCGACGCTCTTCAACGTGGTTCAGGTGTTCCGCCTGACCGCGAGCCAGAGCACCCTCGGGGCCAACGCCGACGCCGCGGAGCGGGAGGCCACACGCCTGCGCGCAGACGCCGTACGCATTCGCGCCCAGATCAATCCGCGCGAACTGCAAACGGTGGCCAACGCAGCGCGCGAGGCCAACGGCATCATCGACCGACGCGCCTTCTCCTGGACCACTCTGTTTGCCCAGTTCGAAACCACGCTGCCGGCGGATGTCCGCATTACGGCCGTGAGGCCGCGTCTCGACCGTGGGGTGTTTACCGTCGCCGTCGCCCTCGAGGCTCGGCGCGCGGAGGACCTCGACGCCTTCGTCGACGCCCTCGAAAAGACCGGCCTCTTCAAGGACGCGCTGGCCACCGAATCGCAGACCAACGAGGACGGGCTGCTCGAGGCCATTGTCGAAGGGGTCTACGCGCCGCCGGGGCGAACCGCCGTGCCAGTGAAGGCGCAGCCATGAGGTTTGTGGGAATGCCGCTCGCGCGCCGGGTGCTCGCGGAGCACCGCCGTCTGGTGGTACCGCTGGCCATTGCACTTGTCGTCAACGTGTGCGTCTACGCGCTGCTGGTGTATCCGCTCTCCGAACGCGTGGCCAACGTGGAGCAGCGCAATGCGGCGGCGGAGCAGTCTCTTGCCGCGGCAAAAGGAGATTTCGGTCAGGCCAACGGCACGCTCACCGGCAAGGATCGGGCTTCGACCGAGCTGACGTCCTTCTACAAGGACGTGCTGCCGCCGGATCTCTCCGGCGCCAGACGCATGACCCAGCTCCGCCTCAAGCAGATTGCCCGCGAGTCCGGGCTCCGCTTCGAGCGCGATGCCTACAAGCCCGTGGTGCAGCGCGACAGCGCTCTCACCAAGCTCGAGATCTCCATGGTGCTCGCCGGCAGCTACGCCAACATGCGGACGTTCATCCACGAGCTCGAGACCTCGCCGGAATTCGTCGTGATCGACAATGTCGCACTGGCCGAGGGCGCGGACGGAGGGTCGCTGGTGGTGACGCTCGAGCTCTCCACCTTCTACCGGGCTGGCGCCTGATGACGCCGACAGCGCAGCGGGTGCTCATGGCCTTGGGCGCGGTCGGCGTGGCCGTGCTCGTCGGCCAGTCGCTGCGCGGGGGCGCGGCTCCTGAAGGCCCAGCCACGACGTCGGCTCCGCGCACACCTGCGACAGCCGGCGGAACAGCGGCGTCCTCGCCCCTTCCAGTCGCGGATGTACGGCTGGAGCTCCTCACACAGCCTCGTGCGGACGCGGCCGAGACCGATCGCAATCCATTTCGATTCCGGGAGAAACCGGCTCCGCCGCCGCGTCCGGCCGCACCGGCTCGACCCGTGCCCTCCGTACCGCCGGTGCCGGCTGTCCCGCAGGGACCCCCTCCGCCACCCGCCATCACACTCCGGCTTATCGGGCTGGTGAACGCGCCCACGCAGGCGGGGCGCGTCGCGGTATTGAGCGATG
>CANJYC010000169.1 GCA_947478985.1 Acidobacteriota bacterium
ACCTCACGGGAGACGAGCCGGCGGCCTTCCCGAAGCTGACCGGGGAGAACATCAGCGGCAAGCTGTCGTACCAGTTCACCCCGAAGTACCAGGCCAATGGATTCGTGGCGCGTGACCAGACGACGAACGAAGCGGAACTGCAGATTGCGCCCTTCGGCGCCGTCGTGGACTTCGCACACTCGCCCTGGGAGCAGACCAATCCTTTCGACTGGAAGCCGTATGCGCGGAAGGCGGAACTGCGGGGCACGCCGAGCAGCAATCTGATCTTCGACGTCGTGGGCGGCAAGTCCGGCTACAAGCTCTTCTACGACCAGCAGCCGGAGACGTTCAACAAGCCGACGACCTACAACCGCAGTACGCTGCTGCTGACCGGCGCGAACATTCCGCACATCAGCGATTTCAACTTCTGGACGCTGAACGCGAACGCGACCTACATTCCGAAATCGTTCCTCGGGGGCAGTCACCAGTTCAAGGTGGGTTACTACCTCGGCCGGCGCGACAATGCCGGTGGCCGGCCCAAGAATCCCGCAGGCGACTATGCGCTGCTCTTCGACACGGTCGGCGGCGTACCTGACGTCGCGCAGGAGTTTGAGGCGAACAACGCGCCGGTGGATCCGACCGAGTGGGATGACATCTACTCCGTCTACCTGATGGACCAGTGGAGAGTCGGCTCGCGCCTGACGTTCAACCTCGGCATGCGGTGGGACGGGCAGCACTCCTTCGTGCCGGAACAGACGCGTGAGGCCGGGCAGTTTGCCGCGGCCGCAACGTTCCCGCGCGTGGAAGTGTACAAGGGCCACGATTGGGCGCCGCGCGCCGCCATGGCCTGGGACACGACCGGTAGCGGCCGCTCGGTCCTGAAGTTCACCTACGGCTGGTACAACCCGGAGGCCTCGCTGGCCAGTGCCTTCAACAAGAACGGGTCGTTCACGACGAGATATCGGTGGCGTGACCTGAACGGAAACAAGAACTACGACCCAGGCGAAGTGAATCTGTCCACCGCTGCTGGTGCCCCGGATTTCATCAGCACGACCAATACGGCCAACAACATCCTGAACCCCGATCTGCGCCTGCCGCACGTGCAGGAAATCACGGTCGCCTTCGAGCGGGAGATTTCGTCGAGCACGGCGGTGCGCGGTCTCTATCTCTATCGCCGCAACGGTGACCAGACGGCCACGATCAACGTGCTTCGGCCCTACAGCGCGTTCACGATTCCCATTACCCGGACGGACCCGGGTCCAGACGGAGTGCTCGGCAACAGCGACGACGGCGGGAAGGTCGTGATCTACGACTACGCGCCAGCGTTCCGCGGCAGCGCGTTCCAGGGGAATCAGACGGTAAACCGCCCCGACGGGCGCTATGACTACACGCAGTCGTTCGAAGCGGCCATCAGCAAGCGCCTCGGGAACAACTGGTCGCTGAACTCGTCCTACACGGCGAACAAGAATCACAACTACGTCGTGTCGGTTCCCACGAGCCCCAACGACGATTACTTCCCAATCGACACGACCTGGAGCTGGGCCTACAAGCTGAGCGGCAACTGGAACATGCCGAAGGATTTCGTGCTGGGCACGATCATGGAGGCATTCTCCGGTCCGACGGGCACCAGGACCTACGTGTTCCGCGCACCGGGTGAGGCCGGCGGCCCCGCGCTGGTGCAGCAGACGACGGTGACGCTGCGTCTGGAACCGACCGGCTCGCAGAAGGAGCCGGCCTACGCGCAGGTCAATATGCGGTTGGGCAAGAAGCTCAATCTCATGGACAAGAGCCTCCTGCTCAGCTTCGACGCCCTGAATGTCTTCAACACCAATGCCGTGAAGGCCGCGACCTACGTGTCTGGCCCGCAGTTCGGACGGGTCACCAACGCTGTCGGGTCGCGTCAGTTGCGGGTGGGCGCGCAGATCACCTTCTAAACGCGTTGCCGGGGTCGTGCGGCGCTCAAGGCCCGCACGACTCCTCGCCTCGTGTGAATTTCTACAGACAGGGGAGTGTGACGTGACGAAATCGAGAATCTACCTCGCATCGCTCGCGGCGTGTGGCGCGGTGCTGGCCGCGTCCGCCGTGTTGTACGCGCAGATGGACCTGGGTCCGAAGGTCGAGAAGACCTACGGCGCTGGGCTGCCTCGGGACCGCGACAAGCTGGTCTTTACCGACGCGCAGTATCCGGTCTGGCCACTGACACCGGAGCAGAAGGCGTACGCCAGCATCAACGGCGCGCGCATGAAGCAGCAGGTGATCGACCTCGCGCAGGTCTCGATCCGCTATCGCGATGCCGGTCACAAGTGGTGGGGGCGCTTTCCGGGCACGACTGCCGACAAGGAAGGCATGGGATACATGACGAAGGCGTTCGAGGGCCTCGGCCTGAAAGTCGAACACTTCCCGTACACGCTTCCCAGCGACTGGCGGCCGACTGATTGGGCCGCGAGCTACAAGACGGCTGACGGCAAGACGATCCAGTTGACGACCGCGTTTCCCGTCTCCGGCACCAAGGCCACCGGTCCGCAGGGCATCACCGCCGAAGCGGTCTGGGTAGGCATCGGCGCGGGCGCGGACTTCATCGGCAGAGACGTCAAGGGCAAGGCCGTCATCATCTACAGCACGTTCGTTCCCGGCGGGCGCAGCCATTCCGCCAGCGATCGGGCCGGACTCTTCAACTCCAACGCCAGGGCGGTCAAGCTGGGCGCGGCCATGGTAATCAACGTGATGGGCGTGCCAGGCAATGGCCAGTTCCAGCCTGAGGGTGGTCTGCCAGAGGTGCCGCAGTTCACGTTGAGCATGGACGAAGGCTTCGCGCTGCGGGATCGGCTCGACACTGGCGAGAAGGTCCAGATGAGTGTCCGGTTGGACGTGCCGGAACTGCGGAACGTGGCGACCGAGTACACGATCGCCACGCTGCCAGGCGTCTCTGACGAGCAGATCGTCGTGATGACGCACACCGATGGCTACTTCCAGGGCGCGATGGACAACGCGGCGGGCATGGCCAGCGCGCTGGAGATTGCGCGCTTCTATGCGCAGAAGCCGCTGCAGGAGCGGCCCCGCACGATGAAGTTCATCCAGTTCTCCGATCACCATCACGGAGAGGTGGCTCGCGGCCGAAAGGACGTCGGCATCGATGCGACGTACCCCTGGGCCAAGGTTGCCGTCAAGCTGACCATGGAGCACCCGTCACAGACGCTGCTCTACATGTACAACGACGGCATCACGCCGACCAACGCCGTGGGTGCGTTCCGCTGGAGCGCGCTCGGGAGCCCGGCATTCGAGAAAATGATCTTCAACACGCTGCGTGAGTTCGGCGTGTCGGTCTATGCCGACGAGGATGGGCCCAAGAACGGCAACTACGCGCCGTCGTTCCACATCATCGACCACGTGATTTACCACACGTCGCTCGATGTGCCGGACCTGGTCCCTGCTACCGGCCTCGAGCGCGCGACGCGCGCGTTTGCGGCGTCCATCGATCGCGCGAACAAGATGACGATGGCGCAGTTGCGCGGGGCGAACTTTCCGCCCAAGTCGCAGTTGGGCGCGCTCACCGGCACGCAGGAGTACTGATCGAGCTGTGTTCTGAAGCGCCGTGCGCTTACGAGACGCGAGGCGGGGGGCGTGTGCCCCTCGTCTCGCGGTTCACCTAAAGCGGATGTCATAAGCCCGTAGCTGGCGAGTAGCCGCAATGTCGAAAGTAGTTGCGGTACTCTGCCGGCTCATACCGCGGCATGGCGGTGCCAACCGTGTCCCATAGCCCTTTACGGGTGCGATAGCGCGGTCGCGGAGTCATTCTTCAGCAGCTTGAAGAAAGAGCTGATCAAAAGACAGATCTACAAGGACCTGGCGCTGGCGCTTGCCGAAGTGGCCGCCTACATCGAGACGTTCTTCAGTCGGTCGCGCCGTCACAGTCATCTCGACGGCGTGAGCCCCGAGCAGTTCGAAGGGGCTCACACAGTGCGGCGAAAAGGGCCTGCACTGGACCCTGAAATCTCCACCTCTCTGTTTTGATGGTTCACCACCGCTGCCCACCAACGCCCGCGCGTCGATGGCAAGACTGGCCACCACGACCGCGATTGGCTGGAAGTGCACTGACATGCGGCTACAAACCTGAACCGCCAAGAATCATGGGCACGTACGCGCGCATCAGCACCTCGGTGAAACTCACAGCATCAAGCAGAGCCACCGTAGCGATGAGCGCGATCGCGGCGTGCGAGTGTCTGGGAGAGGCACCAATACCAACGATACCAATCCACAGCAGTGCCATCATCGGGGCAAGGACGGGGAACAGATATCTCCCCGCTGGCGCGAGGAGTCCCCAGAACCCAGGCCCGAGAATGGCGAACAGCTGTACCAGCAGAAGCACCCACGCCACGGCGATGGCCATCCGCAGGCGTCCTCGCGTACGAATCAGTTGCACCATCGCACCGCACACCGCCACGAAGGTGAGGGCGCGCACGACGATCAACCACAGGTCTGGCGCAGGAAAGTGTTCCCACCCTGCCCTGAGCCATGCGTAGTCGACAGCCACGAGCAGATATTGTGCTGCGTTTGCAAAGGTCATGTCGGCCGGGGGGCGTCTGACCACGGCTGACTTAGACCAAAATGCTACAAGCTGGCTCAGTAGTCCTTCCGAGAAGAGAGCCGTGAGCGTCGCACCCACGATCACTGCGACCACAGCACCCACAAGAAGCTTCCTATGCCACCGATCGAATACCAGGCGCACCGGAACGACCAGCATGATCGCGATTGTCAACGCCGAGATCGTAAGAGGCACCGCGCTCTTCTTGGTAATCGCCGCCGCGACTGCCGCGATGATCACCAATATGAAAGATAGAGCACGACGGTGCCCGGTCGCGAGTCGAGCGAGCTGCCACCAGATGAATCCGCCCCACGCGGCAACCATAATGTCGGGATTCACAGTGAGCGCCGTCAGGAGGAATTGAGGATGCAGCGCCGCAACTGTGGTCGTGCCAAGCGCAGTCCGACTGTCGAAAAGAATGCGAGTGCCGGCCCAGCCAAATACAAGGGCAAGAACCGCGAAGCACGCCGAGAGCCATCGGAGCCGGACGTACGCATTCTCCACGCCTGAGGACGGCAAGGCGCGAAGTGCCAAT
>CANJYC010000170.1 GCA_947478985.1 Acidobacteriota bacterium
CCAGCCGATGTCCGCCATGCACCAGTAGACGTCCTCCGGGTGGATGTCCTGGTAATACTTCGATGTGCCAGCCGCATAGGCGAGATAGCCGCCCGTCCCGTGCTGGCACCCTTTCGGCTTGCCGGTCGTGCCGCTCGTGTACATGAGAAAGAGCGGTGCCTCGGCATCCATCGACACAGGCTCGACCTTCACGCGCTTGTACTTCCGGAGGACGTCGTTCATGACGAAGTCCCGCCCGGCCACGAGCGGTGTCGCTGACAGGTCTCGACCGGGATGGCGTCGCCAGATCAGCACCTTCTCGATGGCCTGACCGTCCTTCGCAGCCGTGTCCACCGCGATGTCGGCGCTCGCCTTGTGATCGATGGCCTTGCCGTTGCGGTAGTAGCCGTCAGCGTAGATCATGACGCGACTGCCGGAGTCGGCGGCGCGCAGACCGGCAGCCTCGCCGCTGAATCCGCCGAACACCACCGAGTGGATAAGCCCGAGCCGCGCGCACGCGAGCATCGTGACCGGCAGCTCCGGGATCATTGGCATGTGAATCGTGACCCGGTCGCCGGCCTTCAATCCGCAGAAGTCGCGCAGCACGGCGGCCACCTCATTCACGCGGACATACAGTTCCTGGTACGTGATCGTCTGTGAGGGTTCGTCTTCCGACTCCGGGACGAAGATCAGCGCGGCCTTGTTCTTGTATTTCGGGAGGTGGCGGTCCACGCAGTTGTAGCAGGCGTTGAGCCTGCCCCCCACGAACCATTTCCAGAACGGCGGGCGGCTCGTGTCGAGCGTGGTCTTCCAGTACCTATCCCACGACAGCAGGTCGGCATACTCCCTGAAACATTCCGGGAAGTTCTTCTCGCTGAAGCGCTCTGTGGCCGCCGGGTCCACCAGGTTCGCCTGGCCGACGAACTTCGCCGTAGGCCGCAGGTAATTCGCGTCGGACCAGTGCACTTCAATCTGCGCCTCTGGCTTCTGTGGGTTTCGCGTGTCGCTCATGCTGAAGCTCTCCTTGGGTCTCTTGTGCGCCGATCCGTCTGGCCGACGTCGCGGGGAACTAGCGGCCTGCGGCTGGTACCGTCATGGCTGCGCCGCGCGTGGGTGCACCGGCCGCCAACAACAGGCCGAAGGCCACCAGGGACAATCCGCCCGCAGCGTAAAACGCAAAGCGATAGTCGCCAAATGCGTCGAAGGTTCGAGCGGCAACGATCGGGCCGATGATGCCGGCCACGCCCCACGCCGTAAAGAGCGCCCCGTAGTTCATCCCCAGGTTCCGCGTCCCGTAGAAGTCGGCCGTCGTGGATGCAAACACGGACAGCTGGGTGCCGTAACACCAGTAAACCGCCAGCACGAGCAGGTAGAACAGTGTGGCGTCCTGCCGGAAGATGAACAGGGCCGGCATCGCAAAGGCGGATGCCAGCACCATCGCACGTAGTGTATTCAAGCGTCCTAGCGCGTCTGACATCCAGCCCGAGAGGATGCGCCCGGACGCGTTGCCAACCGCGCCAACGGTGATGGCCAGCGTGGCCGCAGCCGCACCGAGTCCGGCGTTGCGGGCGAACGGAACGAGCTGACTGATGGTGAGAAGCCCGGCCGTCACGCCAAGGCAATACGCTGACCACAGCAGATAAAACGTCGGCGTGCGCATCATCTCAGCCGTCGTGAAATCGAGCGACGCCGCACCGCCGGCGGCGGGCTGTGGCGGCGTCCAGCCGGCCGGGCGATAGCCCGCTGGAGGATTACGCAGCAGCCACGTCCCCACCATGCCCATCGCGAAGAAGATGATGCCAAGCGTCTGAAAGGTCGCGCGCCAGCCGACGCTGTCGATCAGCGCCACGGCCACCGGGCCGAACACGGCCGAGCCCGCCCCGTAGCCGCCCACCATCAACCCGATCACGAGCCCGCGCTTATCAGGAAACCACTTGGAGGCCACCGGCATCGGCGTGGCATACCCGAACCCGTTGCCGATCCCGACCACGAGACCAAAACTGAGATAGAGGAACAGGAGCGATGTGGTGAAGCTCGACAGGAAGAATCCCAGCCCGAGCATCGTGGCCCCGATGGCGGCGCAGACACGCGGACCGCGCTGATCCTGAATCCGCCCGGCCACGATGAACGAAATGGCGAAGGCCACGATGGCTATCGTGAAGACCCAGGACGTTTCGGCTCTGGACCAGCCGAATTCCTTCTCAAGGGGCAGTACGAACACGCTCCACGAATAAAGAGACCCGAGCGCGAGGTTCATGCAGACGCCGCCGATGACCGGAGTCCATCGATTCATGCTTTCCCCTGAAGGAGGCGAACACCGCCATCTGGCGGCCCTCGCGCGTGGAATCAGCCTAGCTCGAAAGCGGCGGCATTCTAGCAGACTCCGGCATGGGACCATGGTCCAGCTGGCTACGGCCATTGGAATTACTCATGGGGGACGATAATCGTTGACAAGGGGCGGGAGAGGAGCGTAATTAGTGCCACTGCAAAGCTCCGAAATATCAGCGTTACATCCATCGTGGCAGTTCGGAGATGTCCGGCGGGACCAATTCCCGCTTACCAGGACAGTCGAAGGAGAAACCAATGCTTGGAACGAGGTCGGTCGGTCGCGGTTGCGTCTGGCTCATCGCCGTCCTCCTGGTGGCGTCCACGGCGTGGGCCCAGCAAGGAAGCGGTATTGCGGGATCGGTCAAAGATACGTCTGGTGCGGTGCTGCCGGGCGTGACGGTGGAGGCCTCAAGTTCGGCCTTGATTGAAAAGGTGCGCTCAGTCACGACCGACAGTGACGGGCGCTTCAACATCGTCAGCTTGCCGCCCGGCGTCTATGACGTCACGTTCACGCTCCCGGGCTTCAGCACATTGAAGCGCCAGGGCATCACACTCTCGGCGGCCTTTACGGCCACGGTGAACGTGGACTTGGCAGTGGGCTCACTCGAGGAAACCGTTGTCGTGAGTGGTGAGTCACCGCTCGTCGATGTGCAGAACGCCTCGCAGCAGCAGCACCTCCAGGCCGACTACCTCACCGCCCTGCCAACCGGCCACACCAGCCTCGCGTCGTTGACGGTTCTCGTGCCCGGCCTCAAGGGCGTGCAGGACGTCGGCGGACTGGGCGCCGTCCAGAGCACCGCGGCGGCGAGCTCTTCCTTCCATGGCAAGACGGGGCGCAAGTGGGCCATCGACGGCATGGAAATCATGAACATGCAGGGGTCCGGCAACGCCAGCTTCGTCATGAATCCGCAGATGGTTGAGGAAACGACCATCGAAACCGGCGGAGCCGGGGCCGACAGCCAGATGAGCGGCGTCACCGTCACCGGCATTCTCAAGTCGGGCGGCAACCTCTTTAGCGGTTCAGCGCAGGGGCTCTGGTCCGACAAGAAGTTCCAGTCGGACAATCTGGATGACAGCCTGCGTTCGCGCGGCCTGACCACCGTGAACCGGCTCTCGAACATCTACAACGCCGGGGGCACGTTCGGTGGTCCAATCGTCAAGGACAAGATCTGGTTCTTCAGCGGCGTGAAAGCCGTCAGCGTCAAGAGCACGGTGGCCGGCATCTTCTACAACAAGACGGAAGGCACGCCGTTCTACACGCCGGACCTCAACCGACCGGCTGAGCGGTGGGAATCCTATGAGGATTACGCCACGCGGATCACGTGGCAGGTGACCCCGAAGAACAAGATTGCCTCCTATCTGGATGCGCAGCCGCGATGCGACTGCCGCCGTCCTGGCAACTTCGCTCCTGAGGCGCAGACCGTCTATGACTTCTGGCCGCAGGGCGTCTATCAGGCGACCTGGACCGCCCCGGCCACGAGCCGGCTGCTCTTCGAAGCGGGCTACTCGTTCGCGCAGTCGACGTATTCGAATCCGCCGCCGGAAGGCAAGGTGCTCGGCCCGAACGACATCACCATCACGGACCAGTCGATCGGGCTCATCTACGGTGCACCAAACACGCTGCGCACCTTCACGGACAGCCATCGGTGGGCGCAGCGGGCATCAGTCTCCTACGTGACCGGCACGCACAACTTCAAGACGGGGTTCTACCTGGGTGAAGGCGTCCAGACCTCGGAACCCTATCTGAACGAAGCGCAGCAGTGGCAGGTCAATCGCGTGTGCGCGGACAACACGCCGGCCTGCCTTATCCCCAACCAGATCACGCTGGATGCCGGCCCCTACATCACGCGCCTGAAGATGAAGGCCGACCTCGGCGTCTACGCGCAGGACCAGTGGAGCTACAAGCGCCTGTCGCTGAGCGGCGGCCTCCGGTTCGAATACTTCAACGCCTATGTCCGCCCCCAGTCCGTACCCGAAACCAAGTGGCTCCCTGCGCGTTCCTTCAAGCAGGTCGACGGTGTGCCGCTCTGGAAGGACTTCTCGCCGCGGATGGGCGCCGCCTACGACCTGTTCGGCAACGGCAAGACCGCGCTGAAGATGTCATTCGGGCGCTACAGCGGCCTGACGGGCGTCAACATCGCCGCCGCCAACAATCCAATTCTGACCTCGCTCAACTCCGTGAACCGGAACTGGACCGACAGCAACGGCAACTTCAAGCCGGACTGCGACCTCAAGAACTTCTCGCAGAACGGTGAGTGCGGCCCGATCAGCAACAACCAGTTCGGCCAGAACAACCCCAACGCCACCCAGTGGGCCGACAGTGTCCTGCGCGGCTGGGGCGTGCGCGACTTCCTGTGGGATCTCGCGACCGAGGTGCAGCAGGAGATCACGCCGAAGATCTCGGTCTACGGTGGCTTCTACCGCAACTGGAACGGCAACCAGACCGTGACCGACAACACGCTGGTGACGCCGGAGGACTACGATCCGTACTGCGTCACCGCGCCTGTGGACGCGCGCCTCCCCAAGGGCGGCGGGTATCAGGTGTGTGGCCTGTATGACATCAAGCCGGCCAAGCTGGCCACAGCCATTAACCGGGTGATCCCGCTGAAGGACGTCCCGGGCGAAAACGGCAGCACCACGACGAACACATACCTCAACGGCGGGTTCAACGCGCGGTTGGGATCGAAGACGCGCATCGGCGGCGGCATCGACACAGGTCGCACGATCACGGACCTGTGCTACGTCATCGACTCCCCGC